>NZ_CDWWXA010000086.1:0-21445 GCF_977971845.1 Frankia sp. CeCAU1
TTGTACAGCAACAGGTCCCGCCCGGCCCCCCGCAGTACCGCCTCGGCCCCCCTGAGGACCTGGAGGAAAACCCAGCTGGTCAGATCCGCGATCACCCCGATCGTGCGCGTGTGCCCGCTGGCCAGCCGGGACGCTTGCGGCGACGCCACATACTCCAGCTGCGCGGCAGCCTCCTGCACCCGTCGTCGGGTGCTTTCGGCGACGTAGGGTAGTCCACGCAACGCCCGCGACACCGTCGCCGTGGAGACGCCCGCCAACGCGGCCACCTCCTCGATGCTGCCGCCCATCCCGGATTCCTCCTCAGCGCCCGACCTCCCGCCGGAACCCACCAGGCGGCCAATCCACCAGGCGCCCGACCCTACAGCGTTTGCAAGCGATCCTACCTCAACGTGCGCAAGCGTTCACGGATCCGTTGATCTTCGAGGCCTTCTTCCGGGTCCGTACATGGGGGGTCAGCTCGCCATGCCTGCCAAGGTTCGGGTGAGACACTCACACGGGTGCGGTTGGCTACCGGTCGGGGACAGCTCTCGGCCGTAGCAGGTTGTCGATGTAGTGCTCGCGGACGACCCGGTGCGCGGGCGCACCCGGCCTGTCCAGCACAATGCTCGCGCGGCTTGTCCGGACAACTGCGCCGCCTGAAACGCGCAAGGCTGCCTAGGTGAACATGGCAAACAGTTGTTCCCAACGAACCTGTTTCTCACGAACCACCCGGCGTAGCCACACCGCGAGCGGTTCGACAGCAACGGCGGCGGCCTGACCAGGCCCGCGTCGACGTCGTGTGGCGTGTGGGTGCAAGCGCCTGTCACCGGCGTACAGGCCCTCGCCGTTTACCGTGCCTACACTTTGGATCACACTCGATCTCGACAGGTGAGGTTCGACAGCACCCCCCACAGACCCCTGGAGGCCAGCGATGTTGGTGCCTTTCGGTGCATGTGATTTCCTTGATCGAGCGGTCACGGTGTATGGCAGACGTGTCGGTGTCGTGGACGAACCGGACCAGCCCGCCCAGCCGTGGCCGGACCTGACCTACGCCCGCCTGGGTGAGACCGCCCGTGCGCAGGCGGCGGGCCTGGACGCCTTAGGCGTGGGCCACGGTGAGCGCGTCGCGATCGTGTCGCACAACAGTGCCCGCCTGCTCGCGTCGTTCTTCGGTGTCAGCGGGTACGGCCGGGTGCTCGTCCCGGTGAACTTCCGTCTCTCGCCGGAGGAGGTCAGCTACATCGTCGAGCACTCCGGCTCCGAGGTGCTGCTCATCGACCCCGAGCTGGAGGAGAAGCTCTCCGGCGTGACCGCGAAGCAGAAGTTCGTGCTGGGCGCCGGGAGTGACGCCGAGCTCTACCGCTTCGACGCCGAGCCCACGCCGTGGGAGCCGGATGAGAACGCCACCGCCACGGTCAACTACACCAGCGGTACGACCGCGCGCCCCAAGGGCGTGCAGATCACCCACCGCAACATCTGGGTCAACGCGGTCACCTTCGCGCTGCACGCCGGTGTCACCGATCGCGACGTCTACCTGCACACGCTGCCGATGTTCCACGCCAATGGCTGGGGCATGCCGTTCGGCATGACCGGTCTCGGCGTCCAGCAGGTGGTGCTGCGCAAGATCGACGGCCCGGAGATCCTGCGCCGGGTGGAGCAGCACGGCGTCACCGTGATGTGCGCCGCGCCGGCTGTGGTCAACGCCGTGCTCGACGCCGTCCGGGACTGGGACGGCGAGGTCCCCGGCCGCGACCGCGTGCGGGTCATCTGCGCGGGTGCTCCGCCGCCCACCAAGACGATCCAACGGGTCGAGGAGGAGCTCGGCTGGGAGTTCATCCAGATTTACGGCCTCACCGAGACCTCGCCGCTGCTCACGATCAACCGTTCCCGCGTGGAGTGGGACGACCTGCCGCCCGAGGATCGCGCGGGCAAGCTCGTCCGTGCGGGTGCGCCCGCTCTGGGTGTCACGCTCAAGCTCTCAGACTCCGGTGAGGTGCTGGCCCGCTCCAACGTGATCCTGGCGGGCTACTGGGAGCGGCCGCAGGAGTCGGCCGGGGCCCTGGCGGGCGGCTGGTTCCACACCGGTGACGGCGGCGTGATCGACGACGAGGGCTACCTGACAATCAGTGACCGCAAGAAGGACGTGATCATTACCGGCGGTGAGAACGTCTCGTCGATCCAGGTCGAGGACTGCCTGTTCAGCCACCCGGCGGTGGCCGAGGTCGCGGTGATCGGCGTGCCCGACGAGAAGTGGGGTGAGACGATCAAGGCGCTGGTCGTGCTCGCCGAGGGCCGGACGGCGACCGAGGCGGAGCTGATCAAGCACTGCAAGGAGCGGCTCGCCTCCTACAAGGCGCCCACCTCGGTGGAGTTCCGCGACCAGCTTGCCCGCACCGCCACCGGCAAGCTGCAGAAGTTCAAGCTGCGCGCCCCGTACTGGGAGGGCCGCGAGCGCCAGGTCGACTGATCCGACCGGAGCGGATCCGTCCCGTGGACGGCACCCGAGGCACCGCGCCGACCGATCCGGTACCTTACCGGTACTCTACGTAGAGTGACGAATATGGTGCTTATAGTGAGCATGAATCGGATGCCCGGTGCGGGGGACTGTGATAAAACCTAGATGCACAATTCAAGATTATCGGATGGGCTAATATCGGACTACCGGGCGATTCCTGTGATCGGGCGGTTGCGACAGGTGGAGACCCTTGGTATGGGGGTGCGGGGGTCGCGCGGACGGAGGACGAAGCCTCGGTTCCGCGCCGATGTCCCTGTCTGCCGGGTGTTCGTCCGTTCATCGAAATCCGGCCTGTGAGAGATGTGGGGTAGTGGTGTCGCTGCGTTCGCGCCGGTCGTGTCTGGCCGTTCCCGGCTCGTCGCCGAAGATGCTGGGCAAGGCCCAGGGGTTGCCGGCCGATCAGGTGTTCTGTGACCTGGAGGACTCGGTCGCTCCTGGCGCGAAGGAGTCGGCGCGGGCGAACGTGGTCGCGGCGCTGAACGAGGGCGCCTGGGCGGGGAAGACCCGGGTGGTGCGGGTCAATGACCTGACCACGCGCTGGACCTACCGCGACGTGATCGAGGTGGTGGAGGGTGCGGGGGCGAACCTGGACTGCGTGATGCTGCCGAAGGTGCAGTCGGCGGAGCAGGTGGCGTGGCTGGACCTGCTGCTCACCCAGATCGAGAAGGTCATGGGGTTCGAGGTGGGCCGGATCGGGATCGAGGCGCAGATCGAGAATGCGCTGGGGCTGTCGAACGTCAAGGAGATCGCGTTCGCGAGCCCGCGGATCGAGACGATCATCTTCGGCCCGGCGGATTTCATGGCGTCGGTGAACATGCCGTCGCTGGTGGTGGGAGCACTCAGTCCGGACTATCCGGGTGACCCATTTCACTACGTGCTGTTCAAGATTCTCGAGGCCGCGCGCGCCCGCGGGGTGCAGGCGATCGACGGGCCGTTTCTGCAGATCCGTGATGTGGACGGATTCCGGGCGGTGGCGGGCAGGTCCGCGGCACTCGGGTTCGACGGCAAGTGGGTGCTGCACCCGGGCCAGATCGAGGCGGCCAACGAGATCTACGCGCCCCGGCAGGCCGACTACGACCATGCCGAGCTGATCCTGGAGGCCTATGCCTGGCACACCTCGGCCGCGGGCGGTCTGACCGGTGCGGTGATGCTCGGCGACGAGATGATCGACGAGGCGAGCCGGAAGATGGCCGAGGTCGTCGCGGGCAAGGGCCGCGCCGCGGGGATGCAGCGTACGGTGAAGTTCGAACCACCGGTCGGCTGAATCCGTCCGAGTCGGGGCGGATCGACGCGCCGGCACCCGGCGCGTGGCCATGATGAAACCATCCCGCTGCCTGAGTGCGTTTCTGCTCTCCCCTCAGGCATCGGGGGCAGCGACAGGAGCGGAACATGGGCAGGATCGCGCAGACCGACGGTCTGACCGAAGTGCAGCGGGACATCCTTGCGGCGGTACGGACCTTCGTCGACAAGGAGATTCTTCCCCATGCGAACGACCTCGAACATCGGGATGAGTATCCCGAGGACATCATCGAGGCGATGAAGGAGATGGGCCTGTTCGGCATCACCATCCCGGAGGAGTACGGCGGGCTCGGCGAGTCCCTGCTGACCTACGCGCTCGTCGTGGAGGAGATCGCCCGCGGCTGGATGAGTGTCTCTGGGGTCATCAACACCCACTTCATCGTCGCCTACCTGATCCTCCAGCACGGCTCGGAGGAGCAGAAACGGCGGCTGCTCCCGGTCATGGCCACCGGCGAGCTCCGCGGGGCGTTCTCGATGAGCGAACCGGGCTGTGGCTCCGACGTTTCCGCGATCACCACCCGGGCCGACCGGGACGGCGATGACTACGTGCTCAACGGCCAGAAGATGTGGCTGACGAACGGCGCCCGCGCCGGCGTCGTCGCCACCCTGGTCAAGACCGACGAGGGTGCCCAGTCGGTCTACCGGAACATGACGACGTTTCTCCTGGAGAAGGAACCTGGGTTCCGGACACACGGCGGGATCACCATCCCGGGAAAGCTGGAGAAACTCGGGTACAAGGGGGTCGAGACCACCGAGATGGTGCTGGCCGACCATCGGGTGCCCGCGTCGGCGATCCTCGGCGGCGAGGCCGGCCGGGGCCAGGGCTTCTACCAGATGATGGACGGCGTGGAGGTCGGCCGGGTCAACGTCGCCGCGCGGGCCTGCGGGATCATGATCCGGGCGTTTGAGCTGGGTATCGCCTACGCTCAGCAGCGGCGGACGTTCGGCCGGCCCATCGCGGAGCATCAGGCCATCGCGTTCAAGCTCGCCGAGATGGCGACCAAGGTGGAGGCCGGGCATCTGATGATGGTCAGCGCCGCCCGCAGGAAGGACGACGGGCAGCGCAACGACGTCGAGGCCGGGATGGCCAAGTACCTTGCCAGCGAGTACTGCCACGAGGTGACGACCGAGGCCTTCCGGATCCACGGCGGCTACGGCTACTCCAAGGAGTACGAGATCGAGCGCCTGTACCGGGAGGCCCCCTTCATGCTCATCGGAGAGGGGACCTCCGAGGTACAGAAGCGCATCATCAGCCGGGCATTGCTGAAGGAGTACCAGCTTCCGGGCTGAGGGGCCGGTGCGTCTCTGACGAGTTGAGTATATTGTGATCAGGTGAGGGAGTTCCAAATGCAGTTCGGGCGTTACTTCGAGGAGTTCGAGGTCGGTGCGGTTTACAAGCACTGGCCGGGCAAGACGGTCACCGAGTACGACGACCATCTCTTCTGCCTGCTCACGATGAACCATCATCCGCTGCACCTGGACTCTCATTTCGCCGAGGAGACCACTCAGTTCAAACGGAACGTCGTCGTCGGGAACTACGTTTACTCCCTGCTGCTGGGAATGTCGGTGGCCGACGTATCCGGGAAGGCGATCGCCAACCTGGAAGTCGAGTCGCTACGGCACGTGAAGCCGGTGTTCCACGGTGACACGATCTACGGCGAGTCCACCGTCCTGGACAAGGTCGAGTCGAAGAGCAAGGACGACCGCGGGATCGTCACCGTCGAAACCCGCGGTTACAACCAGGACGGCGTCCTCGTCTGCATCTACCGCCGCAAGGTCATGGTGCCCAAGCGGGCCTACGGCGAGGCACGCGGCGGCGAGCAGCCTGGCCGGCCGGAACCCCGGACGGAAGGCTGAGATGGCGGGCGCGGGCCGGGCGGAGCCGAAGCGGGACCGTCCGTGGATCATCCGCACCTATGCCGGGCATTCGAGCCCGGCCGAGAGTAACGCGCTGTATCGGCGCAATCTGGCCAAGGGGCAGACCGGGTTGTCGGTGGCGTTCGATCTGCCCACGCAGACGGGCTATGACCCCGATCACGCCCTTGCCCGTGGCGAGGTGGGCAGGGTAGGGGTGCCGATCGCGCATCTCGGTGACATGCGGCGGTTGTTCGACGGGATTCCGCTGGCGCGGATGAACACGTCGATGACGATCAACGCCACCGCGATGTGGCTGCTGGCGTTGTACCAGGTGGTCGCGGAGGAGCAGGGGGCCGATCCGGCGGAGCTGGCCGGGACGACCCAGAACGACATCATCAAGGAGTATCTGTCGCGGGGGACCTATGTCTTCCCGCCGGGTCCGTCGCTGCGCCTGATCACCGACCTGATCGCCTACACGGTGGCCGAGTTGCCCCGCTGGAACCCGATCAACATCTGCAGTTATCACCTGCAGGAGGCCGGGGCCACGCCGGTTCAGGAACTGGCCTATTCGATGTGCACGGCGATCGCGGTGCTCGATGCCGTGGCCGCCGCGCGGGGGATCCCGGTGGGCCGGGCTGGCGCGGTCCGGGCTGGCGCGGTCCGGGCTGGCGCGGACCGCGGGGAGCTGGAGCGGGCGGATTCGGAGTGGATGGGTGAGGTGTGTGGTCGGATCTCCTTCTTCGTCAACGCCGGAGAGCGTTTCGTGGAGGAGATGTGCAAGATGCGGGCGTTCACGGTGTTGTGGGATGAGCTGCTGACCTCCCGGTACGGGGTTCGGGAGCCGGCGCAGCGCCGGTTCCGGTACGGGGTGCAGGTCAACTCGCTGGGGCTGACCGAGGCCCAGCCGGAGAACAACATCATCCGAATTGTGCTGGAGGCGCTGGGGGTAACCCTGTCGAAGGACGCGCGGTGTCGGGCGTTGCAGCTGCCGGCCTGGAACGAGGCGCTGGGCCTGCCCCGGCCGTGGGACCAGCAGTGGTCGCTGCGCATTCAGCAGATCCTCGCTCATGAGACCGATCTGCTGGAGTATGACGATCTGTTCGCCGGTTCGGTCGTGGTGGAGAAGCGGGTCGATCAGCTCGTGGCCGCGGCCAGGGCGGAGATCGACCAGGTTCAGGAGATGGGGGGCGCCGTCGCCGCGGTCGAGAGCGGCTATATGAAGTCGCAGCTGGTGACGTCCCAGGCGGCGCGGCGGGCTCGCATCGAGAGCGGTGAGGATGTTGTCGTCGGGGTGAACCGGTTCACCGAGACCGAGCCGAATCCGCTGCTCGCCGATCTTTCCGCCGCGATCCAGACGGTCGATCCGGCGCTGGAGGAGGCGACCCGCGCGGAGCTGGCGGCCTGGCGGGCCGCCCGCGACGACCGGGCGGTGACGGAGGCGCTGCTCGGCCTGCGGACGGCGGCCGGGACGGACGCGAACCTGGTTCCCGCCACGCTGGCCTGCGCCCGGGCCGGGGTCACGACGGGGGAGTGGGGGGACACGCTGCGGGAGGTGTTCGGGGAGTACCGGGCACCGACGGGGGTCGGCGAGGCCACCGTCGCCGGTGGTGGCGGGGCCGCCCTCGACGAGCTGCGGGCCCGGGTGGCGCGCACGGGGTCCGAGCTGGGCCGTCCGGTGAAGATGCTGGTCGGTAAGCCCGGTCTCGACGGGCATTCCAACGGCGCCGAGCAGATCGCGCTGCGGGCCCGTGACGCCGGTTTCGAGGTTGTCTACCAGGGGATCCGGCTGACGCCGGCGCAGATCGTGGCCGGGGCCGTCGAGGAGGACGTGCACGTCGTCGGGCTGTCGGTGCTCTCCGGTTCCCATCTCGACCTGGTGCCCCAGGTGCTGACGGGGCTGGGGGCGGCCGGGGCGGGTGAGATCCCCGTCATCGTGGGCGGCATCATCCCCGCGGCGGACGCGGACGAGCTCGCCCGACTCGGGGTGGCCGCGGTGTTCACGCCCAAGGACTACGAGCTCACCGCCATCATCCGGGGCATCCTCGACGTCGTACGGGCCGCCAACAAGCTCGATCAGTGAGCTCGATCAGTGAGCTCGATCACCGAGCTCGATTGGTGAGCTCGATTAGTGAGGTGGCCGTGACGGTTTGGGATGGTACCCGGGTGGGCTCGTCGATCGAGTCGGTGACCGAACTCGTCACCGCCGCCGTCGCGGGCAACCGCCGCGCGGTGGCGAGGCTCATCTCCATGGTCGAGGACGGTTCGCCGTACCTGCAGCGAACCGAGCAGCTGCTGATGCCTCGCACCGGGGGCGCGCAGGTGATCGGCCTTACCGGGGCGCCGGGGGTCGGCAAGTCCACCTCCACCTCCGCGCTGGTGGGCGCCTACCGGGCCGCGGGCCGGCGGGTCGGCGTGCTGGCCGTCGACCCCTCGTCCCCGTTCACCGGCGGCGCGCTGCTCGGCGACCGGATCCGGATGGTCGAGCACGCCACCGATCCGGGCGTCTTCATCCGCTCGCTGGCGACGCGCGGAAGTCTCGGCGGCCTGTCGACCGCCACGCCCCAGGCCCTGCGGGTTCTCGACGCCGTCGGGTTCGACGTCGTCCTGATCGAGACCGTCGGGGTGGGACAGGCCGAGGTGGACATCGCCGCCCTGGCGGACACCACGCTCGTCCTGGTCGCCCCAGGGATGGGGGACGGCGTCCAGGCCGCCAAGGCGGGCGTTCTGGAGATCGCCGACGTGCTGGTGGTCAACAAGGCCGACCGGCCGGGTGCGGACCGGACGGTCAACGAGCTCACCGCCATGCTCCGGATGGGCGGTGCCGGCCGCGGGGAGGACGACCGGCGTCCGCAGGTCGTGCGGACGGTCGCCGCCACCGGGCAGGGGGTGGCCGAGCTCGTCGAATCGATCGAGGCTCATCGGGACTGGCTGCTGCGCACGGGGCAGCTGCAGCGCCGACGGCGTCGGCGCGCGGTCGACGAGATCTCGCGGATCGCCTTCGCCCGGCTGCGGGAGCGGATCGGGGACCTGCGGCCCGGAGCCGCGATCGACCAGCTCGCCGACGAGGTCGTCGCCGGCGGACTCGACCCCCACACCGCGGCCGATCGTCTCCTCGACGAGGCACTCGCTGCTCAGGCCGCCGCTGGCCTGGCCGCCGGTCACACCGGTGCGGTGAAACCGACCAGGTAACCGCGGTCGTGGCAGCAGCGGCAGGGGTCGATCACCAGCACGGTCCGGACCTGACCGGCCCGGAAGCCCGCCACATGAGACACCGTGCGGCATCGACCATGGCAGGTCGGGCAAATGGTGTTCGGCTTGGCGTCCACGTGACGGTACCTTCCCGCGATGACGGGACATAACCTCGGGGCACCCCGGTACCTCGGGGCACGCGCTGTCGGGCGAGTTCACGTTCTCGGGTCGAAGGCCGAGACGGCGGCCAGCTGCTCGAACAGCGCGCGTTCCCGGGCGGTCAGGGCCGGCGGCACCGCCACGCGCACCTCGGCGTGCAGGTCGCCGGGCGGGCCGGTGGGGTTGGGTAGGCCGGCGCCGCGTAGGCGCAGCCGCCGGCCGCTGGACGATCCTGCCGGGACGCGCACCTTGATCTCGCCGCCGGGGGTGGTGACCGGGACCCGGGCGCCCAGGGCGGCCTCCCAGGGGGTGACCGGCAGCGGGACGTTGATGTCTCGTCCGGACAGCCGGTAATACGGATGCGGCGCGATCTTCACGTGTAGGTAGAGGTCGCCGGGCTGGCCGTGCCTGCTGCCGCGGCCGCCTTGGCCGGCCAGCCGGATGCGCTGGCCTTCGACCACCCCCCGCGGGATGGTGACCTGGTAGCTGCGTGGGCTCCCGCCGGGGCCGGCGAGGGTGATCTGACGCCGCCCGCCCCGGTAGGCCTCCTCGACGGTCAGCTCGAGCTCGGCTTCCTGGTCGGTGCCGGGGATCGGCCCGGTCGCGCCGTGGGCCCCGAACAGGTCACCGAAGATGCTCCCGCCGAGGCCCGCGGCACCGGGGCCGGCGCGTCCGAAACCCCTGTCGGCGAAGTCTGCGAAGTCGGTGCCATCGGCGAAGTCGGCGCCGCCGAAGCTCGGTTCGGCCCGGACCCGGCCGGTGCGGCTCCAGCCCCGGCGGGCCTGGCCGAAGCCCGGCCCGGCGGTCACCCGTTCGTCGTAGTCCTCGGGGATGCGCCGGAAGTCCGCGCCGAACCGGTCGTAGCGCGCCCGCGTCTTCGGGTCGGACAGCACGCGGTACGCCTCACCGATCTCCTTGAACCGCTCCTCCGCCTCCGGGCCGCGGTTGACGTCGGGGTGGTAACGGCGGGCGAGGCGGCGGTAGGCCTGCTGGATCTCCTCGGCGCTCGCGCCCCGGCCGACACCGAGAAGCTGGTAGTAGTCCTGGGCCACGGCCGGTCACTCCGCGGGCCCGCCGGCGCCGCCCGGGTCCGGGCCGATCTCGCCTGGTTGCCGGGCGCCGCCGGGCGGTTCGCTGGGTTTGCTGGATGGTTCGCCCGGTGGTTCGCCGGGCGGTTCGCCCGGAGGGCGGCTGACGGCGACTCCGGCGGGGCGTAGCTGCCGTCCGGTGTCGCCGTAGCCGGGGCGGATCACGGCCACCACCGTGCCGGCTGGGACGTTCGCTTCCTCGACGGCGGCCAGCGCCTCGTGCCGGGTCGGATCGAACGGCACCCCGACCTCGTCGTGGCGCGGGTAGCCGAGCCGGGCCAGCACGTCCACGGCCTGGTCCCGGACCGTCCGGACACCCGCCACGAGCGAGGTGGGGTCGGCGTCGGCGTGGGTGAGCGCGAGGTCGAGATGGTCGAGGACCGGCAGCCAGGCGGCCGCCGCGTGGGCCCGTTCGGCAGCCCGATCCCGCTCCAGCTCCCGGAGGGTCCGTTTACGCAGGTTGTCCAGGTCGGCGGCGGCCCGCCGCCACCGGTCGGTCAGCTTGTCCACCTGCGTGGCGAGCGCCACACTGTCCAGGACAGTCTCGGTCGGGAGATCGTCCGCGC
Source organism: Frankia sp. CeCAU1 (assembly GCF_977971845.1). Classification (NCBI taxonomy): domain Bacteria; kingdom Bacillati; phylum Actinomycetota; class Actinomycetes; order Frankiales; family Frankiaceae; genus Frankia; species Frankia sp. CeCAU1. The sequence goes on from NZ_CDWWXA010000086.1 coordinate 10,653, forward strand.
CGACGGGGCCGGCGCGGGCGGTGGCCTCTCCGCTACTCCGGTCCACGGTCTGGTCGGTGGTCTGGTCGGCGCCGTGGCCGGTCCGGTCTGGGCGCTGTTCGCGCGGCATGTCGTTCGCCATCATGGGTCGGTCTCGGTTGGCATGGGTCGGTCTCGGTTGGCATGGGTCAGCCCCGGTCGAACTCGGCGTCTACCACGTCGTCGCCGCCGGGGGTGCCGCCGCCAGGTGGTGGCTGTGGGCCGCCCGGGGCGGTGTCGGTCGGGCTGCTGCCGGTTCCCTCGGTGGGGGCGGCCTGGCCGGTTCGGGCGGCGGCCAGGCCGTGGTAGATCTGTTGGAGATCCGAGGTCAGGGCGCGGACCCGGTCCACCGGAGCCTCCTCTTTGATGGCCTGGCGGGCGTCGGCGACCAACAGGTCGGCGCGGGCCTTCTCGTGGGGCGGGGCGGCGTCACCGAGTTCGGCCAGCAGCCGTTCGACGCGGTAGGCGACCGAGTCCAGCTCGTTGCGGGCGTCGATTGCGGCGCGTAGCGCCTGGTCGGTGGTGCGGTTACGTTCCGCCTCGGTGATCATCCGTTCGACCTCCTCCTTGGGGAGGTTGGAGGTCTCACTGATCGTGATCGACTGCTGGGCTCCGGTGTCCTTGTCGCGGGCGGTGACGTTGAGGATGCCGTTGGCGTCGATGTCGAAGGTGACCTCGATCTGCGGTTCGCCGCGGGGCGCCGGGCGGATGTTTTCCAGGCGGAAGCGGCCGAGTACCCGGTTGTCGGCGGCGCGTTCGCGTTCGCCCTGCAGCACCACGATGTCCACGGCCGGCTGGTTGTCCTCCGCGGTGGAGAACACCTCGGAGCGTCGCACCGGGATCGTGGTGTTGCGTTCGACGATTTTCGTCATCAGGCCGCCGCGGGTCTCCACCCCGAGGGAGAGCGGGGTGACGTCGAGCAGGAGCACGTCGGAGACCTCGCCCTTGAGCACCCCGGCCTGGATCGCCGCGCCCAGGGCGACGACCTCGTCGGGGTTGACGCTCATGTTCGGTTCCTTGCCGCCGGTCAGCCGCCGGACCAGTGCCTGCACCGCGGGCATCCGGGTGGCGCCGCCGACGAGGATCACCTCGTCGAGGTCGTCGGCGCTGATCTTGGCGTCCTCCATCGCCTGGCGAACCGGTCCCATGGTCCGTTCGACCAGGTCGGCGGTGATCTGTTCGAAGGTGGAGCGCATGACCGTGGTGGTCAGGTGCCGCGGCCCGGTGGCGTCGGCGGTGATGAACGGCAGGTTCACCTGGGTCTGGGTGACCGAGCTCAGTTCGACCTTGGCCTTCTCCGCGGCCTCGAACAGCCGTTGCAGCGCCTGGGGGTCCCGGCGCAGGTCGATGCCCTGTTCCCGGTGGAACCCGTCGGCGAGGTAGTCGACCAGCCGGCGGTCGAAGTCGTCCCCGCCCAGGTGGCTGTCCCCGGCCGTGGCCCGGACCTCGACCACCCCGTCGCCGACGTCGAGGATGCTCACGTCGAACGTGCCGCCGCCGAGATCGAAGACCAGGACGGTCTCGTGGCCCTTCTTGTCCAGCCCGTACGCCAATGCGGCCGCGGTCGGCTCGTTGATGATCCGCAGCACGTTCAGGCCGGCGATCCGGCCGGCGTCCTTCGTCGCGGTGCGCTGCGCGTCGTTGAAGTAGGCCGGCACCGTGATGACCGCTTCGGTGACCTTCTCGCCCAGGTTCCGCCCGGCGTCGTCGGCCAGCTTGCGCAGCACCAGCGCGCTGATCTCCTCCGGCGCGTAGAGCTTGTCCCGGATCCTGAACCGGGCGGCGCCCTCCGGGCCCGGGACGACGTCGAAGGCGACCGCTTTGGCCTCCTCGGTCACCTCGTCATAGCGGCGGCCGATGAACCGCTTGGCCGAGTAGATCGTGCCCTTCGGGTTCAGGATCGCCTGCCGTCGCGCCAGCTGCCCGACCAGGCGTTCACCGCTCTCGGTGAACGCCACCACCGACGGTGTCGTCCGCGCACCCTCCGCGTTCGGGATGACCCTCGGCTCGCCACCCTCCCAGGCGGCGATCACCGAATTGGTCGTCCCCAGATCAATGCCGACTTCCTTCGCCATCGAATGCTCCTCCAGAAGCGAACCTCGCACATATGACGAATCGGGCGTTCCCACGCCGTGAGTAGGCTTCACGCGGATAAACCGGCCCCACAGCAGGGAACCTGTCCAGGATTTTCCCAGCAAAACGCATTGCCTACGGAGTATCGCTTGTCGGTAGGCGAAGGAAGGGATCACGAAAAGGCTTTGATCGCTAGTAGGTCCTGATTGCCAGGGGAGCTGGAGCACCGGGAGAGCTGGAGCACCAGGGGAGCTGGCAGAGCCACACCGGTCGGGGCCGGGGCAGGGCAGGATCGGGCCGGGTCAGGACAGGGACCGGGGGCCTGAGCCCGGCAGGACGGGCAGCACCAGGCAGCGCCGGTTTCTGGCCCTACAGCCGATTTCTGGCCTACAGCCGGCTGCAGCCGGGTGTCTCTCGGCCGCGGCCCGCAGTTTTCGGGACGGCGAGGCAGGGGTAGAGGCAAGGCATAGTCAATTGGACGCAAAGGTGATAGCCGGCCGGCCTGGCCGGAAGGAGCGATGATCATGACACTGCCCGTACGACGCGGAGAAGGCCTGGGAACGCTGGCACGGTGGGATCCGTTCCGGGAGATCGAGGACGCCTGGACCCGCATGGGCAATCTGCTCGGCGACGTCATAGGCGGCGTCGAGGGCCGTCCGGCGCGGTTGCTGGGCGGCATGGTGCAGCCGGTCGACATCGAGGAGACCGAGGACGCGTTCGTGATCGATCTCGATCTTCCCGGGGTGCGCCGGGAGGACATCTCCGTGGACCTGCGTGACAACGAGCTGTTCGTCACCGGTGAAATCAAGGAGCGGGAACGCACGGGAGTACTGCGCCGCCGTAGCCGCCCGGTGGGCCGGTTCGAGCACCGCATCGCCGTGCCGGGTGACATTGATCCGGAATCGGTGCACGCCACCCTGGCCGACGGAGTACTCACCATCCGGCTGGCGAAGGCCAAGCGGAGCCAGCCCAAGCACATCGAGATCAGCACCGGCCCCGAGGGCCAAGGCACCGGCCCCGAGGGCCAAAGCTGACTGAGCGCCTGGTATACAACTGAGCGCGCCTGGTACCCGGACCCGCCAGCGCGCCCTCCACCGGGACCCCGGCAGACCCGGCCTGTCCAGCCGGTCGGCTTGCCCCGCCAGCAGGCGATACCGACGATTTGTAATTAGGGTGTTGCATGTCGCGAGGATGGGCCTGCGATGTTTGCGGAGTCCGGTCGCGTTCTGCTTCAGGGGAACTATCATGCCAAAGATCATCGCTTACGAGGAGGAAGCACGGCGCGGGCTGGAACGTGGCATGAACCAGCTGGCCGGCGCCGTGAAGGTGACGCTCGGTCCGAAGGGGCGCAACGTCGTCCTGGAGAAGAAGTGGGGCGTTCCCGCCATCACCAATGACGGCGTCTCCATCGCCAGGGAGATCGAGCTCGAAGATCCGTATGAGAAGATCGGTGCCGAGATGGTCAAGGAGGTCGCCAAGAAGACCGACGAGGTGGCCGGCGACGGCACCACGACGGCGACCGTTCTGGCGGAGGCACTGGTCCATGAGGGCCTGCGGAACGTGGCCGCGGGCGCGAACCCGATCGCCCTCAAACGTGGCATCGAGCTGGCTGTCGAGCGGGTCTGTGGGGAACTGGCCAATCTGTCCAGGGAGCTGGAAACCAAGGATCAGATCGCCTCAACGGCCTCGATCTCGGCCGGCGGGGACACCGCGATCGGCCAGATCATCGCCGAGGCGATGGACAAGGTCGGCCGGGACGGCGTCATCACCGTCGAGGAGAGCAACACCTTCGGCCTCGAGCTGGAGCTCACCGAAGGTATGCGTTTCGACAAGGGCTACATCTCGCCGTACTTCATCACTGATCAGGAGCGGATGGAGTGCGTCCTGGAGGACCCCTACATCCTGGTCGCCAACATCAAGATTTCGCTGGTCAAGGACCTGCTCCCGCTGTTGGAGAAGGTCATGCAGGCCGGCAGGCCGCTGCTGGTCATCGCCGAGAACGTTGAGGGGGAGGCCCTGGCGACCCTGGTCGTCAACAAGATCCGCGGTACGTTCCGGTCCGTGGCCGTGAAGGCGCCGGGTTTCGGCGAGCGGCGCAAGGCCATGCTCGGCGATATCGCCGTTCTGACGGGCAGTCAGGTGATCAGTGAGGAGGTTGGTCTTAGGCTGGAGAACGCCGACCTCGATCTGCTTGGCCGGGCCCGCAAGGTTGTCGTTACCAAGGATGACACGACCATTATCGAGGGCGCCGGCGACCCGGGCCGGATCGCCGGTCGGGTCAGCCAGGTCCGTAGCGAGATCGAGAAGTCGGACTCCGACTACGATCGCGAGAAGCTGCAGGAGCGGCTGGCCAGGCTCGCCGGTGGCGTGGCCGTCATCAAAGCCGGCGCGGCCACCGAGGTCGAGCTCAAGGAGCGTAAGCACCGCATCGAGGACGCGGTCCGCAACGCGAAGGCCGCCGTTGAGGAGGGCATCGTCCCCGGCGGTGGGGTGGCTCTGCTGCTGGCCTCGGAGGCCGTCTTCGACGGGCTGGAGGTGGCTGAGGACGAGCGGACCGGGGCCGAGATGGTGCGCCGCGCGTTGACCGAGCCGCTCCGGCAGATCGCGGTCAATGCCGGCCTGGAAGGCGGCGTCGTGGTCGAGAAGGTCCGCAACCTGCAACCGGGGTGGGGGCTGGACGCCGCCACCGGCGAGCACGTCAACATGCTCGAGGCCGGGATCATCGACCCGACCAAGGTCACCCGCTCCGCCCTGCAGAATGCCGCATCCATCGCCGGGCTGTTCCTCACCACCGAGGCCGTCGTTGCCGAAAAGCCAGAGGAAAAGGAAACCGCGGCAGCGCCAGCTGGTGGGGGTGGCCTGGAGTACTGAAAAAATCGGAATGCGAGCTGATCGGAGCCGACCGACGGTGACTGGTACAGCCGGATCGGGTTGTCCGGAGGGCATCGGTGAGAGGACGCGGGCTGAAACGCCTCCGCTCCGTCCAACCGTCGGAGCCGGGCACGCCCCCGTCCAGAGCATCTGCCGTGGCCACCACGAACTCGGGACCGATGCCGACCCGTTGCCGCAGTTATCAACTGCCTTCACCGAGTTCGCCCACGCCGTCTGATCATCGTGTTCCACCTGGGTGTCAGCATGCGGTGGCCCTCTGTGACGGGATGTTGACGATCGGATCTTCCTAGTCCCGTACAGAAGGCCACCTTTATGGGGCGACACGTCGGCTATCTCGAAGGTTGACATCGGAAACATGCGGAAGCCCACCGGTGCTCGACACGCGGCGGCGGTCATCACGAATCCCGCGAATACCCAGAAAGCCAGGTGACCACGGCGGTCTCGTGCCCAGGTCACGCATCATTCAGAGCGAGGCAGCCCCGCTGCAACTACCAAGTTCGAGGGTTTGGACCGCTACTTGTCGGAACTCGACGCGTACCGATCGTGAACATGGTGATGGCCTGGCCGGACGGTGAGATGGTAGGTGATATCTGCGGAGAAGGGGCCGGTGATGTCGGATCGTCCGGTTCCACCGAAGGTGATCGTGTGGCGGCCCGGCGCAAGTGGCTTGAGGAGTAGGTAGATGCCGTCAGCCACGGCAGGCGTGTAGATGCCCGCCGGGGCATTGAAGATGTTGTCATCGGGGAGCGTGATGCTGAACGGATGCGCGCACCGGTGGACGGGTCCGGCGCAAGCCCGGTACCTTCGCAGCTTTCCTACTGGTATGCCATCGACGCTGGCGTGGAGGTTGGCGAACGACAAGCCTGCCTCCATCTCGCGCCACAGCTCCCGGGCCGTGCGATTTTCCCCGGGGTTGTTGGCGTCGAAGACGTTGACGAGCGGAAAGAAGAGTGCCTTGCCCGCGGGTACCGTGCAATCGTTTCGAACGACTTTTTCGCCACCGAAGGCGCCGACCAGGAAGAATACCGAGCCAGATTGGCCCACGTTACACAACGCGCCAGTTGGGTCAATCAGCGGGTTCGTGGTGGTTGGCTGCGCCAGTGCGTACTGCCACCATGCCGCCGACCAGGCACCATAGCTCTTCCCAAATACGCGTGCCCCCGGGGGCACGACACCTCGGTTGCCCGACGCCGCGTTAGCGGCCGGAGCCGAGACCATCGTCAGCGCCAGGGCCGCGACGAGCGCTGGCAGCAGGCGCCGAATTCTGGTAATATCGACCATGATTCACCTCTACCGAGAGTCTTATGGATCATGATTGCGGTCTTGCCGTAAGGTGCGATGATCGTCGTTCCCCACGGCAGTCAGCCTGGAGCCTCCGGTAGCCGATACAGAATGTCAATCACCGATCCATCATGGTTTCTCGACGGTGGATGAGGGACGCCAGATAGAGGCGGACGAATGACGCTGGGCGGGGTCAAATGGCAACTCCACGCTGTTCGCGAGCTGACCGAAGAAACGAAAGAGTGGCGGTCTCGGTAGAATATTTCGGTCTAATTCATGTGTAAATTTGATACCACGTAATGGCATTTCGACCCGGTTTTCCTCCGGGGATTCCGGACTGCTTGCTGTGTGCTTGCAAGATGTTTGCACTTGCTATTGTGATCTTGCCGTGCGCCCGGACCATGATCGGCAACATCCCGTGCTAGGCCCCCATCGACGGCTCGACGGGCGGTGTGGGCGAGAAAAGAGGCTCGCTGACCGGTCCAACTCGGTCGACCGCGGCGGTCAGCCTTCCGGGGTGTTCCCGGTGCCGGGCACGGGTCCGCCGAACTGCCGATGGAAGGAACCGAGCAGGTGGTCGAGGCCCCAGAGGAAGTGGTCCCGGGTGCCGGTCGAGCCGAGCAGATCGGCCACGGCCTCGGCTGCCAGCAGGTGTCCCCAGAGGTAGACGAACATCGTGCAGATGATCCTGTTCGCGTCCTCCGGTCCGATACCGGCGTCGATGAGCAGATCGTGCAGGAAGCTCGCGTTGCGTACCGCGGAGGGGCTGCCGGCCATCTGCCGACCCATGTGTGCCGCGAGCCCCGGGTAGGCGGCGGCAACGTCATGCGCGCTGGTGAAGCAGCGCCCTAGGCGGTCGGCCCAGTCGCCGGTCTCGGGGCCTGGAAGGTCGATGCGGCCGAGCGCGTCGTCAACGACGCGCTCGACGATGAGATCCTTGGTGGGGAAGCGTCGGTAGATCGCGGGGGCCGTGACGCCGAGCTCCGCGCACAGGGGTCGGACCGTGAGATGGTCGAGCCCGTCGCGCCGAGCGATCGTGTCGGCCGCCGCGATGATCTGCTCGCGGGTGACCGCCCGGGGACGCATAGCGTCCTTTCTACCCGCCGCGAGACGGTGGTTCTACCTGGCGCGAGGTCCTGACAGTGGCCCGCCGCCGCGGACCCCTGGATCGGGTGGAGGCGGTTCCGAGGGCATGTCCGGCACGGGCCTGGCGTCGCACCGGTCCGGGACGAACAGCCCTCGTCCCTTCGGCCGCGCCGGCCGAAGGTAGAGGTACGGCCCGCCGTAGGAGGCCGGGACGAGGGAGGAGGAGATCATGATGATGGTCTGGGGTGGGTACAACTGGGGTTGGGGTAGTTGGCTGCTGATGACGTTCAGCATGGTCGTGGTCTGGGGGCTGCTCATCGGGGCGCTGATCGCCCTGCTGCGCGCCGGCCTCGACCGGCGATCGGGGACGTTGGCCGGACGGCCTGTCAACGGGTCGGCCCAGCGGATCCTGGCTGAGGGCTACGCCCACAGTGACCTCGACAAGGGCCGCGGTGACCTCGGAGAGGAGGGGTACCCTCACCCGGGCGCGCCGCGGGACCGGCGCAACCCGACCGGTCTCGCCAAGGTCGGTTGAGCACATTCTGGAGGTCAGAGTCACCGCAGGTTCTGGTGCCCCGCCAGGCCGCCCGCGACATCTCGGGAACCATTCTGGGAAGGGAACGCGGACCTACTGGGCACCGGCGAGCCTGGGTGCGCCGGCCCGGGGCAGGCACCGCGCTCCACCATCCCTATCAGACCGGCATGTCCGCCGCCGCTCGGCGAATTCCGGCACTGCGCGTCCGGGGCTCAGGAAGGCCCAAAGCGAAGAATGAACCAGTCGGCGGCCTCGCAGGCCACTCTGTGGAGCTCTAATGCTTTCCTGACTCCGACGCTTTCGTTGAGGCCGTGGGCGATCCTGTTCCGCCGATCGACTAACGTGGCCAGCTCGCGGCGCAGCCGACCGTCGTCCGCGTCGAGCAGTGCGCTCAACTCCTGGCGCAGGCCTTGGTCGAAGCGCCCGGCCAGGGTCTCGAGCGCCGCAGGCGTCGGGTTCTGCGTCCGCTCCAACCAGCCAAGCGAGAAGTTCCTGACGTGGCCGTAGGACAGCCTGCTGGTGTAGGCGCGGAATGTCCCCGCCACGGTCTGCTCCAGATATCCGCAGCTTCGGATCACCAGTAGTCGCGCAAGCCAGGAAACGACCTCCTGATTATCCGCAACTCTTGCCTGATCTTGTACCAGTGCAGCTAGCTCGGACAGGCGGTCTAAAATAATTCTGGTCTCAGTCGGCGGCCAGGTCTCGGCGCGTTCTCGCCTGCTCATGTCAGATGCGGGAGAAAGCTCTCGTCGCCAGCGCCAGGCGCATCCGCACACTCTCCTCGTCGGCCGTTGCGCGCGTGGTCACGTAATCCAGGTCGGGTTCGTTGAGGAGCGCGTCGATGGCGCGGCTGACCTCAGCTGCGGTCGGTTCGCTACCGGCATCAAGCCTACGGGCCAATCCTACCAAAAGCGCCTCGGTGAGAGCCGCATTGAGCTGACGCCCCCGGCCGCGAATGGCGCTTCTTCCGGCCTCCTCCAACACAAGCTGTGCTGCCCTGTCGAATCGTTTTTCGATCAACTCGGCGTCCAGTTCGTTCAGCCGGCGGTGAGCGCCAACAAAATCGTTCAGGTATTTCTTGAGGGGGCGCTTATAGCTACCCGGTGACACGTAGAGGGCGATGAATCTGAGCACGATCTCCTGATCGCGTAGCCGTGGTGATGGCGGCCCGTAGAGAGCGCGCCACGCCGGGTTTTCGTTCAGAGCGGTGAGGAACTTGATGAACTCGCCTGCATAGAGCGCCACGCGAATCTCGTGCGGCGTGAGCTGCGTACCGCCCGAGTTCAGCCGCTCGAAGATCTGATAAACGCCGTCGAGTGACTCGCGGGTGCCGTCGGTTTTGACTATTGTCGCCTGGATGAAGGTATTGTCGAGCGTGCGACGCTGTTCGGGTGAAAAAGTTTGATAGGTCAGCCCCTGGAATCTGGCGGCCACGTTCTGAAGTGCGAACTCGCGCCCGTTGATGCTGCCATTATAGAAGAGGCTCAGGGTCTTTATCCGCTGCTGTCCATCAAGAACGAGATAGCGGCGGTCCTGTTGTTGGACAAGGAATATACCCGGAATGGGGTATCCGAGCAGTAGGGACTCGATGAAACGGTCCATCTGCGAACGCTTCCAAACGAACTCGCGCTGGAAGCCGGCTGTCTCGATACCGGGATCATCATTGCCAAAGGACGGCACTATTATGTCGCCCCGATCGTGCCGACGGACCAGACCCTCGACGTCGAAGTCGGTGCCGCTGTAGCTGATCTGCGGAGGGTCGGGGTCCACCTCCTGAAGCTCGGCCCTGTCGTCGTCGCGCAGGTCCTCGGAGTCGCTGTCGTTGCCAGCTTGCTCAGCCAGCTCGGTCACCCCCTCGGAAAGCCGTGCGACATGGTGCCGAGTCAGTAAGAACTCAGGGCGGGCCGCCAAGTGGGACCGTCCAGCGCGGGTGGCGGGAGCCTTCAGCGAGTCGACCAGCCCACGTGGCCAAGCTGTCGCACAGGATACCACCATCGACACACTGGCGAAGTCGTGGCACCTCAGGGCCGATCCGACGGAGCCGCGTAGGCCGGCTCGGTTCGAACCTGCTGGTCAGATCTGCTCAGGGCGGCTTGGCCCAGAATGGTCATCGGGCGCGACCACAGACGCGATTCATGGCGTTCTCCTGAATGTGGCGCAGGCGGATGGCATGCTGTGGAGATGGGGGTGGTTTGCCGTTGTGATCTCACAGGATCGGCGGGGAAGCGGCTTGGTCCAGCTGCGGCCGACCGAACGCCGTCGCGCATCCAATGTCCGCGGGGTTTGATGATGCAGGTCGCTACCGTAGTCAACTCCAAGGGCGGTGTCGGGAAGACGACTCTGACGGCCAACGTCGGTGCGGAGCTTGCGCGTCGAGGACGTCGTGTTCTCCTGCTCGACCTGGACTTTCAGGCCAGCCTGACGCACTCCTTCTATCGGCCGGCGGACGTCGAGCGACAGATTGACCGGCGAACCGTCGCGGACTGGTACATGGCAGCTGGTCGTCGAGGGGCTGGGCCAGACCTCATGCGGTACGTATCCTGGCCGCAGGAAGTTCGGGCGCATACCAGGAGAAACGGCGGTGAGCTTGCAATTGTGGCTTCCGCCCCGAAGCTTGAGGGCGTTGCTGCCAGGCTCGGTGTAGAACTCGGTGACCCCAGTTCACGCCGCTATCAGGATCGTCACCGCCGAGTAGTGATGCGACTGGCCGATGGCCTACGGCTGCTCCGCCGTGAGGGGTTCGACTACGTGCTTATCGACTGCCGGCCGGATTTTGAGATACTCACTCGATCTGCGATCGTGGCCAGCGAAGGGGTTCTGGTCCCTGCGCAGCCGGAGAGGCTGGCTACCTTCGGTATCCGTCATCTGACCGAAAGACTTACCGACTTCAAGAAGAATAACTTCGAGG
>NZ_CDWWXA010000087.1:0-20995 GCF_977971845.1 Frankia sp. CeCAU1
CAGGGGGCGTGGTCGCAGGGGGCGTGGTCGCAGGGGGCGTGGTCGCAGGGGGCGTCGTCGTGGCTCTCGTGGTTACGGAAGGCACGGTCGCGGGGGGCGCCGTGCGGCCGGCTGAGCCGCCGGCGGCGTCACGAGCGGAAACCGTCATCGCGGGCGACTCCCTTTCGCGCAGGCTGATTGAGGGAAGCCTAACTTAAGCCAGTCGCACCATGGTTGCTCCGCGCAAGGTTATGGTGGTGCCAAGCAGACGTGGTGGTCTCTTCATAGTCCGTCCGGGGGGAGTCGGGTTGCGGCAGAAACATCGGCCTCAGGCTGTGGTGTTTGCGGCATGTCCACTACACGCCCGTTGATCCGAATCAGACAACCGGTTATGGCGGTGACGAACGTCCCGCGACCGTCCGGCGGCACGGAAGCCGGATGCGGTCCGTGTGATGTATCAGGCACCGTTTGCGGATCCGATCCGTGTTTCGTCGCCCCACCATCGGGCTAACCGACAGCGTCGGGTCCAGGTGGAGACCACCCATCCGAGACCACTGTCTGGACCACCCGTCTGGACCACCCGTCTGGACCATGCGTCCGCACTCGGCAGCCCGCGGCACACGCCATCGCTCCTGTGCGCCTGGCGGCTGTGCGCCTGGCGGCTGTGCGCCTGGCGGCTGTGCGCCTGGCGGCTGTGCGCCAGGCGGCAGAGTGGGTTGTCCTGTCCCTGGCGAGGGACGCGGCTGAACTCGGACAACTGATGGAGTCTCGGACGACTGATGGAGCGACGACTGATTGGAGTGAGGAGTCGATCTGGTGGACCTGCCGCCCTCGGCCGCGCCGCTGCGCGCCCTGCCCGCCGAAAGCCTCCCCCGCCTGGTGTTGACCGCGGTGCGTGCCTGGCCGGCCGGCGCCGGAGAGGTCAGCGCCTACTTTTACGACCCGGCGGCGGCCGCGCGGAACGCCGCGGCGCTGCGGGCCTGCCTGCCCATGTGGGCGGAGGTCTGCTACGCGGTCAAGGCCAACAGCTTTCCGCCGATACTCGACGCCCTGTTGCGTGGGACCGGTCCGGACATCCCTCGGTCGGGGCGGGAACGGAGTGACTTCAGCCCGGGCTCCACCCCGACCGGGGCCAGGACCGGCGCGGGCGGTCGGGGCATCGACGGTTTCGAGGTCTCCTCCGCGCACGAGGTGTGCCTGGCGCAGGCAGCGTACGGCCGGGTCGACCCTGCCCGACGTCCCCACCTGGTCGCCTCCGGACCGGGAAAGTCGATGACCCTGCTTACCGCGCTGGTCTCGGCCGACGTCGACGTCGTCAACGTCGAGAGCTTCGGTGAACTGCGCCGCCTGGACGCCGTCGCGGCCCGGCTCGGCCGTCGGGTGCGGGCGGCGGTGCGCGTCAACCCGGCCCAGGTGGGCCTGGCAGGCTCCCTCCAAATGGGCGGTCGGCCGAGTGCGTTTGGCATCCCCGAAACGGAGGTCCCCGCCGCGCTCGAACTCGCGGCGGATCTGGCCCATATCGACATCGTCGGATTCCATGTCCACGCAGTGTCCGGCAATCTCGATGCCGCCGCCCATCTGGGCTACGTCCGGTGGTGTCTCGATTTCGCCGTCCGGACGGCTGCCGTGGCCGGGATCGAGCTGCGGATGGTCGACGTGGGCGGTGGATTCGGGGTTCCGTTCGAACCGGACCGGCGCGGTGACCGGCCCTTTGACCTAATCCGATTTGGTGAGGGACTGAGTTCGCTGCCGGTGCCGGACGGAACTCGGGTAATCTTCGAGCCGGGGCGGATGCTGGTGGCCGACTCCGGCTGGTACGCCGCCGAGGTGATCGACGTCAAACATTCCTACGGGACGGAATTCGTGATTCTGCGTGGCGGAATTCATCATTTCGCGCTGCCGACATCGTGGGAGATTGTCCATAACTTCGCCGTCGTGGAGAGATCGGGCCGGAACGGTGGGCCGGAGCCGGAGCACACGCGGGAGGCGGTGGTCGAAGGTCGTCCGGTGACGGTGGTCGGGGAGCTGTGCACGCCGGAGGACACCCTCGCCCGTGACATCACGGTCGATCGGGTGCGGCCGGGGGACGTCGTCGTCTTCCCCATGGCGGGTGCGTACGGATACGAGTTCGCACTGCCGGATTTCCTCGGCCACCCCCGGGCCCGGCGCGTCGAGCTTCGGGGAACGCGGCATGCTCCGTTCCCCACCGATCGGTCGAGCTGATCGGATACCCGGGAGAGGAATGTTCCTTCAGTACCAGGTAGCACCAGGTTCAAGCTCATCGCTCCAGCCGCCATGGCAGTTATTTCTGACATTCTAGAAAATATTAATCCAAGTCGCATTTTTCGGGTTATTGACAATCTGTTGATGGGGCGATACGCAGCGTTCATCGGCTTGGCGCCCAAACGGGACATTACGGACGGCGGGGCCGATGTGTCGTGGTTCTGGCCCATTCGGCTGGTCAAAAGTAGGACTTCTGTCACAATGAATAGATAACTAGCAATCTATAGTGGCATTTCTATCAGATCAGCCGTGACTGCCGATCGGGAGTCACATCAGGACACGGCCGGGAGTATCGATCGGGGAGAAGACCCATGTTTTCGTACCTACATCGTCTCAGGACCATCAGCGTGCTCGGCGCGGCGACCCTTGTCGGCGGGCTGCTCGGCGGCGGTGGCTACGCCTACGCGCAGAGCGGTTTCACCGGCAACCCCTGGGTGTTCCGGGCGACCAACCAGAGCGCCGAGGGGCTTCGTATCCAGTCGACGGGCGGGCCCAACGGCCAGCTGTTCATCGTCTACGACCATCTGAACCAACCCATTTTCGCCGTCAACAAGGCCGGCGGCGCCGGCGTGTTCGGGGACAACTTCAACGTCCACCAGGGCAACGACATCCTGCATCCCTGGGTGCGGATCAGCGTCACCGATCCGCAGCCCGCCGACTGCGTGACCACGGGCCAGCTCGTCATCGGGGGCTCGACCGGTTCGGGTGGCCGCATCTGGCGGTGCGTCGTCGGGCAGGGATGGACGTCCGTCGTCTGACGGGACGTGGCCCGCGGCGGGGCGAGGCCCGCTTGGACGATCGCGACGTCACGCGGCGTCACGATCTGGTGCCGCATTGCTTTTCAAGTAGCGCACGCCCTTTTGTCACCGGCGTCACAGACCCTCTGCGCTGAGCCGCTGAGCCAATGAGCCAATGATCGGGTGATTCGCCAACCATGCCGGGCCCATCCGCTGGGGGGGAGGGAGAGGGCCGGGCGGGGAATGACGTGACGGCGTCAGGGGCCTTTGGTGATGATCGTGACGGCCGCCTTGGCGTTGTTTGGCCGGGCCGCCTCTCAACCCGCGCGTGCCGCTCCGGTGCGGCCTGATCCGGCACGGTCCGATCCCGACCGCCTCGACAGGACCGGGAAGGGGGACATCCCGAAGGCGGACGACAGCAGGGCCGATGCGGAGGCGGCCGGGGGACGTGGCGCGGGACGGATCGGTGGGGAGTACCGGGCAGCCGGGGCGGAGCGGGTCACAGCGGTGGGTTCGGTGGGTGACGACCCGTCGGCGGACGACGGCCCCTCGGGCAGCGAGGAGCTCCCGGCGCCCGGGGAGGCCGCGCCGTCGGCTTCGGGGACGGAGGCGGACCGCCGACCCACCACCGGCGCCGGCGGAACCGGCACGGGCAGATCGAACCACAGGTACTTCCCTGACTCGACCGCCACCGTCCCCCAGCTGCCCGCCAACGTGTCGAGAACCAGCAGGCCGCGACCGCCCTCGGCGTCCGGCGCGGCCTCACGCCGCTGTGGCAGAACCGTCGAGGTGTCCGACACGGACGCGTGGATCAGACCGGGCCGTATCTCGATAAGCAGCCACAGCGGCGGCTGCCCGTATTTGACCGCGTTCGTCACGAGCTCGCTGACGAGCAGCTCGGCGGTGCCGCGCAGGTCCTCGGGAAGGTCCGCCAGCCGGATGCCCTCGCGGAGCACCCTGCGGGCCTGCGGGACGGCGGAGGGCAGATAGGGGAGCTCGGCGAGTATGTGGGTTGCGGGTGGGCAACTGGACGTTGCCTGCCGTACCACATCCATCGGGACCGAAGACGCGCTCATCGACCACCAAGCCTGTGCGAGGATATCGAGGTGGCTCTACCCACTGGGTGGGGATTGAAGCCTCTGTTTCCGGATCGCACCTCTTGAGGCTATGCCGATCTGGCATCCGGCGCGGCGCCGGTGGCGCCTCCTTTCCGTGGGCCTTCGTGCCCGCAGGGCCCGGGGCCTTCGTGCCCGCGGGGTCCGCAGGACGCCCGCAGGCGTAGCGGAGGTACCTCGAAGGTACCCCGAAGCGTCCGTCATGCCGGTCAGCCGGGCACGCGCGCCACGAGGATCGCGACATCGTCGCGCAGGTTGCCGCCGGCAAACCGCTCGGCGGCGGCCAGGACGCGATCCGCGATCCCCTGCGCTGACAGGCCTGCGCATCCCCCGATCGCGTCGAGGAGCCGGTCCTCGCCGAGCAGCTTCCCGCCATTGCGGGCCTCGATGACCCCGTCGGTGTAGAAGACCAGTGACTCGCCCGGGCGCAGGACGATCTCGAACCCCGGAAACGAGACCTCGTCGTCGTCGAGGACGCCGAGCAGGGTTCCCGGGCGACCGACGAGCGAGGCGCGCCCGTCGGCGTGCAGCACCACCGGCTGGGGATGGCCGGCGAGGAACAGCCGCAGTCGGATCCTGGTGCTGGTGCTGGTGCTGGTGCTGGTGCTGGTGCTGGTGCTGGTGCTGGTGCTGGTGCTGGTGCTGGTGCTGGTGCCGGTGCCGGTGCCGGTGTCGGTGTCGGTTTCGGTGGGCTCGCCCTCCGCGGGTCCGCCGGCCGGCGCCATGATCGTGGCGGCGGCCAGGGTGCAGAACCGACTCTGCCCGTTCGGATGAGACGACGCGGCGTCGCGCAGGGTCCGGTTCAACTCGAGCAGCACCTCGCCGAGCTCCGTACCCCGGCCCGTCAGCAGCCGCAGGACGGCGCGGGCCACCCCGGTCACGGTGGCGGCCTCTGCACCCTTGCCACAGACGTCGCCGATGGCGATCGTCCAGCCGAGCGGACCCCACAGCAGGTCGAAGAAGTCGCCGCCGACGTCGAGACCCGCCGACTGCGCGGCGCCGTAGGCGGAACCGAGATCCAGTCCCTCGATCATCGGCAGCTCCGGTGGGCGCAGACCCGCCTGGAGCGTGCCGGCCAGTTCCACCTGCCGGCTGTAGAGCCGGGCGTTGTCGACCGCGAAGGCGGCCCGGCGCGCGAGGTCGGCGAGCAGATCGATCTCGTCCGCGGCGAAGGCGTTGCCCTCGGGGCGGCCGAGCGCGAGCACCCCGAGTACCCGCCGCCGGGCCCGCAGCACCATCACGAGCGCCGGTCCGCCGAGCGCGGTCAGTGAACGCACTCGGTCTCCGCTCGCGGAGCGCACCGCCGCCATCAACGGGCCGTCCGGGTCGACCGCGGCAGCGGTGAGGGCGCCCGCCGCGTTCTCCTCCGCGTGTGCCGCCGCCCACAGGGCGGGATCGGCGTTCTCCCGGTGCAGGTACACCGCGCACCACTGGGCCAGCCGCGGGACCGGCAACCGCGCGAGCAGCGCCAGCGAGCGGCTCAGGTCCAGGCTGCCCGCCAGCAGATCGGACGCCTCGGCGAGGAAGGACAGCATCCCGATGCGGCGCTCCTCGGCGCGTCGCATGTCGCCGCCGCCGAGGGCCAGGGCCATCCATCGGGTCGTCAGGCGGATGCGTTCCAGGTCCAGCCCGGCCGCCGCGGCGGCATCCAACCGGCGGACGTCACCGGGGACACCCGCTCCGCCCGAATCGCTGCTGCCGCCCGAATCGCTGCTGCCGCCCGAATCGCCGGTGCCGCCCGAACCACTCGGGCGGCCGCCGGCCGCCGGCCAGAGCAGCAGTTCGCCGAGGCTCTCCTGCGTCGGATCCAGCGGGAACAAGAGCGCCTCGGTGACCGGGCCGACGGCCCCGAGCGTGGCCACGGTCTCCGACCGGCCGCCGTCGCGCCCGGGACGCCGCACCAGCCCGGCGGTTACCGCGAGCGCGTCCACCAGCTGCGCGAGCAGCTCACTGACCTCGCCCTCGGCGGTGAGGGCACGGGCGGTGTCCCGGGCTATCAGCCGGACCGGACGCGGCGCCGGTACCACGGGGGCCGGTACCGGGCGGGGCGTGGGACAGGTCACAGCCACAGCGGGACTGGTCACAGCCGCGGTGGGCGAGCCGTCGCCGGCGGTTTCCAGGCGGAACCAGACGGTCTTGCCACCGCGGCCGTGCTCGGTCCCCCAGCTCGTCGCGAGCGCGTCGACGAGGGCGAGGCCGCGGCCGTCCTCGCGCAGCCCGTCGATGCCGAAGTCGGCGTCCTCGACCTTCTTTACCCGGGCCATGCCGATGCGGACCGGATGCCGGTCGGTGACCCCGACCCGCACGCCGTCACCGTCCGCGCGCACCTCCACGGTGGCCGAGGTGCCCGCGTGCACGACGACATTGGTGACCAGCTCGGTGACGAGCAGAAGCGCGGAGTCCAGCAGGTCGTCGTCCAGCTGCCCGTGCAACGCCTCGAGCAGGAAGCGCCGGGCGGCCCGGGGGGAGTCGGGCGTCGGCGGCAACGCGATGGCGCGCGCAGGCATCGTCCCACCCCCTGCTGCGCCATACATGTACTCAGTCTCTCCTGCGTTGTCCATCGTGAGGCGGATACTGGCGGCTGGTGTCACCTGTCCACCGACGCCGCCCCACGCCGGTGCCCGTGGGAGACCGCCCTTGTCCCGGGCCCTCCGCCCGGCCCGGGACCCGAGACGCTCGTGTCGACTGAGCTCAGGTAGGAGACCAATGAGCCCCGCATACGACCCGCAACCCTCGGCTCGTCATGATCTGGATGCACCAGGCGGTGACGCTACCGCGACCATCGTGCCCCATGCATCCCTTCCCGTGGACGACGCTCGGGCGTCGCGGGCCGCCGACGAGCTGATCGCGGATCTCCTGCACGGGCTGACCCGCCTGTGCGAGGGCGACTTCTCGACCCGCCTCGCGGCGCGGGACGGCTACGCCGGCGACGTGGTGCGCAAGTTCGACGAGCTGGCCGCCATCCAGGAGCGCCACGCGCGTGAGCTGGCCCGGGTCAGTAAGGTGATCCGCCGTGACGGCCGTCTCACCCTGCGGATGGAGGACCTGGGCAACCCCGGCGGCTGGTCCGACATGACGCAGGCGGTGAACTCCCTCATCGACGACCTGGCCCGGCCGACCCACGAGGTGGCGCGGGTCATAGCGGCGGTGGCCGAGGGGGACCTGTCCCAGCACATGGCGTTGGAGATCGCCGGCCAGCCGGTGCGCGGGGAGTTCCTGCGGATCGGCACCACGGTGAACACGATGGTGGACCAGTTGTCGTCGTTTGCGGACGAGGTGACCCGGGTCGCCCGTGAGGTGGGCACCGAGGGCAACCTGGGCGGGCAGGCCAAGGTCAAGGGCGTCTCGGGGGTGTGGCGGGACCTCACCGAGTCGGTGAACTCGATGGCGGGCAACCTGACCAGCCAGGTCCGTAACATCGCTCAGGTCACCACCGCGGTTGCGCAGGGTGATCTGAGCCAGAAGATCACGGTGGACGCCCGCGGTGAGATCCACGAACTGAAGTCGACCGTCAACACGATGGTCGACCAGCTCTCCGCGTTCGCCGACGAGGTCACCCGGATGGCCAAGGAGGTCGGTACCGAGGGCAAGCTAGGCGGCCAGGCGCAGGTCAAGGGCGTTTCCGGGGTCTGGCGCGACCTGACCGACTCGGTCAACGTCATGGCCGGCAACCTCACCACCCAGGTTCGCAGCATCGCCGAGGTCGCGGCGGCCGTGGCCCGCGGCGACCTCACCCGGCAGATCACCGTCGACGCCCGGGGCGAGGTTGCGGGCCTCGCGCACACCCTGAACACGATGGTGGACCAGTTGTCGTCGTTTGCGGACGAGGTGACCCGGGTCGCCTGGGAGGTGGGCACGGAGGGCAACCTGGGCGGGCAGGCGCACGTGCGGGCCGTGTCGGGGGTGTGGCGGGATCTGACGGAGTCGGTGAACTCGATGGCGGGCAACCTGACCAGCCAGGTCCGCAACATCGCGCTCGTCGCCACCGCCGTCGCCCGCGGCGACCTGTCGCAGAAGATCACCGTGGCGGCCCAGGGTGAGATCCTGGAGCTCAAGGACACCCTGAACACGATGGTGGACCAGTTGTCGTCGTTTGCGGACGAGGTGACCCGGGTCGCCCGCGAGGTGGGCACCGAGGGCAACCTGGGCGGGCAGGCGCATGTGCGCGGGGTGTCGGGGGTGTGGCGGGATCTGACGGAGTCGGTGAACTCGATGGCGGGCAACCTGACCAGTCAGGTCCGCAACATCGCGCTGGTGACCACGGCGGTGGCCCGCGGCGACCTGAGCCAGAAGATTACCGTGACCGCGCAGGGTGAGATTGCCGAGCTGAAGGACACCGTCAACACGATGGTCGACCAGCTCTCCTCGTTCGCCGCGGAGATCACCCGGGTGGGCCGGGAGGTTGGCGTCGAGGGCAAGCTCGGTGGTCAGGCCACCGTAGCCGGAGTCGCCGGAACGTGGAAGGACCTCACCGACAACGTCAACCAGCTGGCGTCCACGCTGACCATCCAGCTGCGGGCGATCGGCGACGTCTCCACCGCGGTGACCCGCGGTGACCTGACCCGGTCCATCTCGGTGGAGGCCGAGGGCGAGGTCGCCGAGCTCAAGGACAACATCAACCAGATGATCGCGCGACTGCGCGAGACCACCGAGGTCAACGCCCAGCAGGACTGGCTGAAGTCCAACCTGGCCCGGATCGGCAGCAAGATGCAGGGCCAGCGCGATCTCTACGCGGTCTGCCAGATGATCATCAGTGAGATGACACCCGCGGTCAACGCCCAGCAGGGCACGGTCTACCTGCTCGACTTCATCGAGGGTGACAAGCTGCGCTACGTCGCCGGCTACGGCTCGGTGCCCCGGCGCCGCTCGGACGGCACCTTCCTGTTCGGCGAGGGACTCATCGGGCAGGCGGCCCTGGAACGCGACCGTATCCGAGTCGAGCACGTACCAGCCGGCTACCTCAACATCCGCAGCGGACTCGGTGAGGCGCCGCCGTGCGACCTGGTCGTCGTGCCGGTCGTGTTCGAGAACCAGGTGCTGGGCGTCATCGAGCTGGCCTCGTTCTCGCCGTTCTCCGAGCTGCACCTCACCCTGGTCGACCAGCTCGTCGACACCATCGGGGTGGTGCTGAACACGATCATGGCGAACGCGCGGACGGAGGAGCTGCTGGCCCAGTCCCAGCGGCTCACCCAGGAGCTGCGTTCGCAGTCGGTCGAGCTGCAGCGGACGAATAACGAGCTGGAGGAGAAGGCGGCGCTGCTCGAGGAGAAGAACCACGAGATCGAGCTGGCCCGCATCGGGTTGGAGGAGAAGGCCGAGCAGCTGGCGCTGTCGTCGCAGTACAAGTCGGAGTTCCTGGCGAACATGAGCCACGAGCTGCGCACGCCGCTCAACAGTCTGCTCATCCTCGCCAAGCTGCTGGCCGACAACCCGGACCGTAACCTCTCCCGCAAGCAGATCGACTTCGCCGAGACGATCCACTCCGCCGGTTCCGAGCTGCTCGAATTGATCAACGACATCCTGGACCTGTCGAAGGTCGAGGCCGGCAAGATGAACGTCGATGCGACCACCGTGCGCACGGCGGCGCTCTGCGACGCGGTCGCCGGGGTCTTCGGCCCCGTGGCGGAGGAGAAGGGCCTGTCATTCCAGGTCAACCTTGCTCCCGATGTGCCGGCCGAGTTCGTCACCGACGAGCAGCGCCTCCAGCAGGTGCTGAAGAACCTCCTGTCGAACGCGGTGAAATTCACCGACACCGGCACCGTCCGGCTGGACGTCACCGTCGCCCGGCCGGATCTGCCCTTCCTCTCGCCGAGCCTGTGTTCCGCGGGCACGGTGTTGTCGTTCGCGGTCACCGACACCGGAATCGGGGTCGCCGTCGAGAAGCTTCGGATGATCTTCGAGGCGTTCCAGCAGGCGGACGGCACGACGTCGCGTCGCTACGGCGGCACCGGGCTCGGCCTGTCGATCAGCAAGGAGATCGCCCGCCTGCTGGGCGGGGCCATCGCGGTCTCCAGCGTGGTCGGCCGTGGGAGCACCTTCACCCTCTACCTGCCGTCGGCCCCGCCGGCGCAGACGCCGCCCTTTGGGGTCACGCCGGGCGAGCCAGACAACGTTCTCATGATCGTCGATCCGTCGGGTCAGTACCTCGGGCGGCGGTCGGGTGAGGGAGTGGACGCGGGACCGGGTGGCGGACCCGCACCGTCCGCCGGCCGCGATGCCGGGCCCGCGAACGGATGGCAGAGCCCCGACGCCGACCGGTTCGGCACGGCGGCACTCGCGTCCCCGTCCTCGTCCTCGTCCTCGTCCTCGTCCTCGTCTTCGTCTTCGTCCCGTTCCGGGCCCGGCGCGGGGGGAACCGCCGGGCACGGGGACGCGGGTGGGATCGGCGGCGCCCACTGGTCCGCCGCGGCCAGAGGACCGGCGGAGGGCTCGGCGGCCTTCACGTCGGGCTGGCGGCCGAGCGAGCCCGTCACGGTGGGGACTCCGTTCCTCACCGAGTCCACCGAGTCCACCGAGTCCGCCAGCCGCCCGCTGACTGAGGGATCGGAAGGATCCGATCCCCTGGTCGGCACCACGGTGCTGGTCGTCGACGACGACGTCCGCAACGTCTTCGCGCTCACCAGCGCGCTGGAGATGTACGGAATGCGGGTCCTCTACGCCGACAACGGTCATGATGCGATCCGTATGCTGCAGCAGGACACCCCGCCCGTGCACCTCGTGCTGATGGATGTGATGTTGCCGGGCATGGACGGCAACGAAACGACTTCGATGATCCGTGACATGCCGGCGTTCGCGGATCTGCCGATCCTGGTGCTGACCGCCAAGGCCATGCCGGGAGATCGGGAGAAGAGCATCACCGCCGGAGCCACCGACTACATCACCAAGCCCGTGGATCTGGAGCACCTCCTCGGGGTGATGCGGTCGTATCTGTATTGATCAGATCGCGTATGGTGCGCATTCGGGTGGCTATCGGTGGGGCGGTGAGATGCCGCCGGGAGCAATCAGTGATCGTGTAGGGGTGGCGACGCCCACCACGGGTCGGCAGGGCGATCGCGAAGGAGGAGGCAGGCGGGTGACCGAGCGGACCGGCGGTTCCGTCGACGGCGAAGGTGGGCCGAGCACGGAACGGCCCCGCAGCAAGATCCTGCTGGTCGACGATCGAGCGGACAATCTGATGGCCCTGGAGGCGATTCTCGCCTCGCTGGATCAGGATCTCGTCACGGCGTCGTCGGGTGAGGAAGCTCTCAAGCGTCTTCTGGTGGACGACTTCGCGGTGATCCTGCTGGACGTCCAGATGCCGGGGATGGACGGTTTCGAGACAGCGCACCGGATCAAGCAGCGGGGGCGTACCCGAGACACTCCGATCATCTTTCTGACGGCGATCGACCGCGAGCCGCATCACGCGTTCCGCGGCTACGCTGTCGGCGCGGTCGACTACATCGCGAAGCCTTTCGACCCCTGGTTGCTCCGGGCCAAGGTCAGCGTCTTCGTCGAGCTGTTCGAGAAGAACGAGCGGCTGGCCGAACTGGTCCACCAGCGTGTTCGCGACTTTGATCTGATGACGGAGATCGCGGAGCGGCTGATCGCGTTGGACGTCCTGCTGGAGGGCAGCAGCCGCAGCTCCGCCGAGGAGACCCTGGCGGCGGCCGGGGCCGAGGTCCGCGGACTCGTCACCCGGTTGCAGCCCTTCGCTCGGCCGACGAACGCCTGATCGTCCACGGCGCCGGCCGGCACGCCCGTCGGCGGGCATCCGGCCTCCCGCCAACATTAGGCGGGATGGCGCGGGTGTGGGTGCTCGACCACCACAAGGGGGCGCCCGGCCCATGGCTCGCGCCGATAACATGAATTTGTCGACCAGATCCGCCGCCGTGCCGGCACGGCCGGTTTGTGCAGTCGTAGGAGGTTTCGTCGTATGGCGATATCCCGGCGCAACCTTCCTGGGCTCACCGGGGCTGATCTCCAGACTATCGGTCCGTATACAGTTGAACGGAAGCTGGTCGACGCCAGGACAGGACCAGTGTTTCTTGCACGTAACGGCGAGGCGCGTCCGGTCCTCGTCAAGACGATTACTGCGCCCTTCGGGCGGGACGCAGAGTTCCGTCGGCGCCTGCGCGTCGACCTCGACAACATCCGCCGGTTGGCGCCGTCCTGCCTCGCCGCCATCCTCGACCTCGACACGGGCGCTCGCCCCCCATACGTCGTCGCGGAGTTCATCGACGCTCCGACTCTCGCCGCAACCGTCGCCGGCGGCGCAGCGTTGTCCGGACCAGACACCTACCGGCTCGCCGTCGGGCTGGCGACGGCTCTGGCCGCACTGCACGAATTGGAAATTTTCCTCGGCGACCTGAAGCCTATCAATGTGGTTCTTGCCGGGCAGGGAGTGCGGCTGGTTGACTTCGGGCTCTTCCGAGCGATGAATGCGGTAAGCATCAGTAATCCGGGCGGACCGCCGTCCGGTATCGGAACACTTGCGTTCATAACGCCCGAACAGGCTCTCGGGCAGACCGCCACCGTCGCATCGGATGTCTTTACCTGGGGCGGCATGCTTTTGTTCGCCGCGACCGGCCGGCCGCCATTCGGTGCCGGAACGCCCCGGGTCCTGCTGCAGCGGGCCGTCTACGCGGAACCCGACCTGTCCGTGTTCTGCCCGGAGCTGCGAGAGCTGGTCGCGGCGGCGATGCGCAAGGACCCGAAGCGCCGGCCGGCCGCGGCCGAACTGCTCGAACAGCTGATCGCCTATCCGACACGAAGCGAGGCGGAGCCTGCGGTCGAACCCACCCGGCGTCTCGCCCTGCCGGCGGGTGTCATCGAGACGCTGGTCCCGGTGCAGACGAGGCGGACGGTCGAGTCCGAGACGAAACCGGAGGTCGTAGGCACGAGCGACCTCGCCGCTCCTGCCATCGGTGCCATTCACTGCCTCGAGATCGTGCTCGAAACCGTGACCGTGCTCGAAACCGTGACCCTGCTCGGGACCGGGCCGGCCGTGGAGATCACGGCCGTCCCGCCGGCCGCCGCGGTCGCCCTCAGCGCCGTCCGCACCGGAGCAGAACCGCGGATGCGTCCGTTGTCTCCCGGTCCGTTGTCTCCCGGTCCGTCGTCTCCCGGTCCGTCGGCCGTTCTGGCCGGTGTGTCCGCCCCACTGCCCACCGCGGCCGCGAGAGCGCGCGCAAGCTACGTCCAGGAGGGAACCGGGAACGTCTCCGCCTTGTCGTCACCATCGTCACCGCGGGATCACCTGGACCGCGGGTGGCTTCGACGCGTGCTCTCGATCGGCGTGGCGGTCTCGGTGCTCGTCCTCTCGACCGTTGTGATCGTCGATACGCTGCGGGAGCGCAGCGCGGCGGCCACGTCGCGTGAGGCGGCCCGTGGCGCGATGCGCCTTCTCGACCGGGAACCGGATCTCGCCGGCCAACTCGCCGTCTCGGCCTACCGCATGGCTCCGACCTCGGCTGCGGCGGAGGCGCTGGTCAATGCGAGCATCCGGCAGATCGGGCCGGCGACGGGAGCGATCCGCGATCTGCTGATCACCCCGGATGGTCGATATCTGATCATCGTCGGTGACTTCGGCGGGTCGGTGTGGAACATCATCGGTCCTGGACGGGTGCGCTACATCACCGACCTGCCCGCGGTGGCCGCGGCCATGGGGGACCGCAGCCCCCTCGCGGCCGGGGTCGCCTCGGCGGCCGCGGTGAAGGGCCTGCTCGCCGTCGCGCTGATACCCGCATCCGGTCCGGCCACGGGTGTGCGGGCGTCCACGATCATGGTGACGGCGGGGACGGACAGGGTGATCCGGTTATGGCGGCTGGCCCAGCCCGGGTCCACGGACGACGGTGACCTCCAGTCGGCGATCAATACCGGTCAACGGGTGAGTCTGCTCGCCGAGTTGCGGGGACACACGGGTGCGGTGGCGAGCGTTGCGGTGAGCGGGGATGGTCGGATCCTGGCCTCGGCGGGCGCCGATCGCGTCGTCCGTCTCTGGGACATCGGCCATCCGCAGAATCCTCGCGCCCTCGCCGAGCTGCCCCAGCCGGCGGAGGTCACCAGCCTCGCCTTCACCCCCGACGGCGACTCGCTCGCGGTCGGGGGGGTAGGCCATCTCTCCGTCTGGGATGTGACCGCTGCCGGGCAACCGCGCCGCCGGGCCCAGCTGACCGCCCCCGCCACTGTCCGCAAGCTCCTCGTCAGCCCGGACGGCCGGTGGCTCGCCGTGGCGAGTACCTCCGACGGCGGCTCGCTGACGGAGATCTATGGGCTGGACAGCCCCCGGGGACTGCACCGCCTCACCGCCATCGCGAGCCGACCAGGCCAGGCCGGTTCGATCGCGCTCTCCGCCGACGGGCGGGTCCTCGCTGTCAGTACCCCGGCCGGTCAGGTAACACTCTGGGACATGCGCTCACCATCCCGGCCGGTGCAGCGGGCCACCCTGCCGGTCGGCACCGCGCCGACGGCGACGGTCTTCGGACCTCCGGGACATGAGGGCGTCCTCGCAGTCGTGGCCGGTGACGCCGTCCGTCTCTGGCAGCTCGACCTGCTCGCAGCCGAGGACGAGATCTGTGCCAGGGCCGAGGGCCGCATCAATCGGGAGCAGTGGCGGACCTACCTCGGTCACCGGCACTACGACCCGCCCTGTGACTGACCCGCCCTGTGACTGACCCGCCCGGTGACCGGCCGGGTTGGTCGCGTTCCTCGTGATGTCCGGCCTGCTGCTGGTGGTGCCGCGGGTGAGGGCGGGTGAGGATGCCTCGGGGAGCCGGCAGACGGCGGCTATCGCGAGAAGTGGCGCGCGGCGCCGTAACCGGGGCCCTGTTCCGGGCGGCCGGTCCGGGACGTCCATCGCCACTGGACCGAGATGCGTCCGGCGACGTGCTCCGGGACCCTGGGCACCGCGTGCAGCCAGTCGGCTTGGGCCCGACCTCCCAGCACGATCAGATCACCGCCGGCCGGGGAGAGGTCGCGAGCGCCGGATGCCTCCGGGTCGTTGAGGATCCGTCGGCCGGGTGGCAGGTGGCGAGACTTGATCAGGAACGGTCGCCGGGCACCGAGGGTGAGGATGGCGATCACCGTGTCGTCGAGCCAGCGCATCTCGCGGTCCCGGTGGAAGGCGACGCCGTCGGCTCCGTCCCGGTACAGCGACAGGCCGAAGCCGTCGAACTCCACGCCGTAGGTCCGCCGCAGGGTCCGGTAGGCGTCGAGCAGGGCGGGAAAGGCGACCGGCCGACCCCGCGGGATCCAGGCGCTCATCCGTGGTTCGGTGACGTGGCGTTCGTAACGCCACATGGTTCCCTGTCGCCAGGGGATCTCGGCATGCAGGGTCTCATACAGCTGGTCGGCCTCGCGTAGCCATCCGCGCGTGACGTCGACCCAGGACCGGTCGTCCAGCCAGATCCGTTGCACCGACGCGGTGCGGTCGACCGCACCGTTGGCGGGCACCGCGGTGCCGTCGGTCTCGCTCGTCACCCGGCCGACGCTACCCGGACGGCTCCGGTCCGGGGCCGTCCGGCGTAACCTGCGAGATCCAGGAGGCATATTCCGTGAAGGTGAACAGGCGAGGATGACCTGCGCAGCAGAGGATGACCTGCGCAGCACCCGACCCGGGGACCTCGACGAACCTCGAAAGCGATGTCCGTCGTCTCACCGCAACCGCCTTCACCGCAACCGCCTTCACCGCAACCGCCTTCACCGCAACCGCCTTCACCGCAACAGCCGTGGTCAGGACCGAACGAGCCGCGCGATCGCGGCCGACGCCTCCCGGATCTTCTCGTCGGCCACCGGACCGCCTTCGGCGGCGGCGTGCGTCACGCAGTGCGTCAGATGGTCCTCGAGGAGCCCGAGGGCGACCGACTGTAACGCCCGGGTCGTCGCCGAGACCTGGGTGAGGATGTCGATGCAGTACTTGTCCTCGGCAATCATGCGCTGTAG
The DNA here is from genome assembly GCF_977971845.1 of Frankia sp. CeCAU1. Classification (NCBI taxonomy): domain Bacteria; kingdom Bacillati; phylum Actinomycetota; class Actinomycetes; order Frankiales; family Frankiaceae; genus Frankia; species Frankia sp. CeCAU1. The sequence goes on from NZ_CDWWXA010000087.1 coordinate 16,034, forward strand.
CCCCCGGACCTGGCCTTCGATGCGGCGAAGCCGAGCGGTGTAATCGTCCTTGGTGTTGGTGTAGCCGTGCATCCATCGCGCCTTCCCGTCCAGGTACCCCCCTACGGTACCTGGGCCGGAGCCGGTCGTCGGATTGGGATTCGGTGAGATACCGGCGCCAACCGCCGACTGGAATTCGAACCGAGGCTCCTCCCGGCGGTGACGTGTCCCACAATTATCACTGTGAGTGAGAATTCACCGCCCGTGCGGTATCAGCGGCGCGGGTCCTCCAGGACAGGCTCGGGTTGCCCGTTCACGTCCTGCCTAACTGCGCGGACGCCGCCCCGCTGGCTGGGTACCCGGCCCGGATCGTTCCTGGCAAACCGCACCCGGCGCCCCATAATTGCGCCCGGAAAGTGCCGAGTGGTGCACTTTCTCGCCCTGCTGACGGGGGGTGGTGGTGACGAGTGGGTTCGCCGCCGGATCAGCGGTCGACGTGGTGCGGTGGAAGATCGGCGAGGAGTCGTTCGATGTCCGGGTCCTCTTCCTCGGACAATGACTCGTCACCCCAACCGATCTCGCGTTCGTCGTCGAACAGTTCGTCGTCGCGCGGCTCTGTGGCCCCCATGATCTTCCCCTCGTGTGGCGCAGGTTGTTCGCAACCGAGGTCCCGGCGCGGGATACGGCCTGGTGCCGCGGTCTGGTGTCGCGATCCCGACAGTGCTTCGGGTGAATCGTTTGCAGGATTGGATGCGGGATTGGACTCCGGCCGGGTACGGGTTAGGACCTGCCGTTGTTCGGTGGGCTGCCCGGAGTGTGCTTGTTACTCCCGATGGCCGCCGGCATGCTACCGAGCGGGCGGCCACCCGGCCGCCTGGCCGCCCGCTCGCCGCCGGTCAATCTACGCCGCCGCTGCCGTCTCCGGTGGGTGCCGCCGCCAAAGCGTGCCCGATTATCTCGACGACCAGGCGCAGGGTCGCCCGGCTTCCGGCCAGGAAGGCATCCGTCTCCCGCTGGGACCAGGCAGAAGCGAGTATCCCGGGCTCCGGTACCCGGGCGGCCAGGACCGCCCGTATCGACGCCCGGTAGCGGCTCACCGTGATCGGCGGATCGCCGACCGGATCTTCGTCGTAGTCCTCGTCCCGGTCTAACAGTGCCCGGACCTCATCCAGGCGGCGCGGGGTGGGGGGCATGGTTTCCTCCTCCATCTATTTGCTACTCAGCAAATTAGACCCTAGCGAGGTTCTTGAGGAAGAGCAAAGTGGTTACGATGTTCCGCGTGGACGACGGTGAGCAGTTGGTCGGCATCGGGGACATCGCGTTCCAACTCAAGATCACTCGCCAGGCGGTGGACTACTGGACACGCAAGGACTCCCGGTTTCCGGCGCCCTTGCAGGTCATCAACGCGCCGATGGGTAGCGGTGCCAAAGGCACCCGGGTTTGGCGCAAGCGAGAGGTAGACGCCTGGATCGTGGAGCACTATCGGCGGCGCAAACAGTAGGCGTCCCGGCCATCGGCCGAGGCCACCGCATCAGGTCAGATCTGTCGGCACCAGCGGCTCCGGGCCACCCCGGTGGCGCGGCCGGTTCAGGGTGGCCGAAAAACGCCGCCAGTGGGGCGGAAGGGCTTCCGTTAGATGAGTAAGTCCGAACTCCGGGCTGGCCGTAGCCGAGCCTGAAGAGATGGCTTCCAAGGTCATGGTGTGACGCAAGATCTGGAAACCCTCGTCGGCATCTCCCGATTACCGCATCCGGGGGCCGGTGGGTGAGCCGAGACGGGGAGGAGCTGGGTGCTCGGTGTCCGGGCATGCCAAAGGCGTCCAGGCCGAGATGCCCGGACGCCTTGGGCGGATCCAGCGGCTAGTCAGGCCGCCGCGGTGCTGGAGGCCGGAGTCGACGTCGTCGAGGAGGCCGTGGCGGTGCCGCCCGACGAGGTCGAGGACGACGAGTCCGAGCTGGCGGAGCTGTTGGTGCTCCCCCCGGATGTCGCCTCGCTGCTGCTACCCGTGGCCGTGGCGTCGCCGACGTCCTTGGGGCGGTGCTGCGTGGACCCGCCGGAGGAGTTGGACCGGCTGTCGTTCTTGTAGAAGCCGCTGCCCTTGAACACCACGCCCACCGAACCGAACACTTTACGAAGTCGTCCGGCGCAGGCCGGGCACTCCGTCAGTGATACGTCGCTGAAGCTCTGTACGGCCTCAAGGTCACGCCCGCAGTCGGTGCAGCGGTACTGGTAGGTAGGCACGTGCTCCTCCCGGAGTTGGCACTCTGACGTGGAGACTGCCAACTTTAGCTTGTAGAGGGCCCGAGATGTTCCCCGGTGCCATGGGTTGGTTCGCACCGTAGCGTACGGCTCGGCGTGATGATGATCTTCACGTTATGATCATGGGGCTCCATGGGGATCTCATCCAGAACCTCTTGGTCGTGCAGGACGGCGATCACCGGAACGTCGGCGCCCACCCGGGCCAGCACCCGGTCATAGGAGCCCCCACCGCGCCCCAGACGCCGGCCCGTCCGGTCGACCGCGAGTGCCGGGATGATCACCACGTCGGCTTCGGCGAGAACCCCACGGGGTGCCGCCGCCGGTGGTTCGCGGGTACCCAGCGCGCCGGGCACCAGCGTTCCGACGTGCTCCCGGAAGTCCAGATCGAGATCGGCGCGTAGGGCGGGCAACAGCACCCGCACCCCGCGAGCCAGCAGTCGATCGAGCAGTTCGGCGGTGTCCGGCTCGCCGGGCAGCCCCACATACGCCGCCACGCACCGCGCGGCCTCCACCTCGGGCAGCCGTTGGATGCGGTTGGCCAGTCGGGACGCATCCGACCTGGACAGCGAGCCCCGACGCAGGGCCACGGATGCGCGGCGCTGTACCAGTAGCCGGGCCCGCAGGCGAGCCTTGGCCTCGCCTACCTCGTTTGTCTCGCCTGCCTCGCTCGTCTCGCCTGCCTCGTTTGTCTCGCCTGCCTCGCCTGCCTCGCCTGCCTCGTTTGTCTCGCCTGCCTCGCTCGTCTCGCCTGCCTCGCTCGCCACACCGGCGGGGACGGTCCCTCCCGCCGGGGCTGTCCCGCCCGCGTCTGTCCTGACGGCCTGGATGGCCGTACTCGTCTCACCCAGCGCCGACGCGCCGCCGACCAGGGCGGGTGCGATCCGCCCAAAGCCGCCGCCGGCCTCGGAGCCGGTGCCGGGGGTTCGGTCGATACCGTCGTGACGGGGGCGGGCACGCCCGGGGTCCGCTGGCCGACTCCCGCGTCCGGACACCGGTCCGGAATGCGGACGGATCGTCAGCTCGACGGTGAGCTCTTCGTCGAGATCACCCGGAGGCCGGTCATTCCACTGCACACTGACAGCCTCCCGCAGGTTGGCCGCCAGCGGGGGGTTGCCGCGGCATACGGCACGCGAACGTGGGCGTGATGTCGGGCGGAGGGGGTCCAGGTTGCCAATTGTGGCATATATAGTTACTGATGGTGATTTTATCGGTTGTTGGTGGAGGTGTTGTCAGTCACCGGTAGGGGTGCTGTCGGTGGTGGACCGGGTGGCACGGGGTGCCGCGGGCTCGTTCTCGGACCCGCGGCGCATGTCCGGGCGGGCGGCGGGCGGCGGGCGGGACCGGCGGCCACCGTGAGCTGTGCATTGCCTGTGCCGGGGCCATGGGCGGTGCCCGTGTCCACGGACCCGACTAAGGTTTCGGCTATGCCAGTAACGAAGGCGGTCATTCCAGCCGCGGGTCTGGGGACCCGCTTCCTGCCGGCGACGAAGGCCGTCCCCAAGGAGATGCTGCCGGTCGTCGACAGACCGGCTATCGAATACGTCGTCGAGGAGGCGTCCCGCGCCGGCCTGCGCGATGTCCTGCTTGTCACAAGCCGCACGAAAAAGGCGATCGAGGATCATTTCGATCGTGAGGCGGACATCGAGGCGGCCCTCGAACGGAAGGGTGACGATCTTCGTCTCCGTCGGGTCCGGGCGTCGGCGGAACTGGCCGAGGTCCACTCGGTCCGCCAGCAGTCGCCGCGTGGGCTCGGTCATGCCGTGCTCTGCGCGGCGGCGCACGTGGGAAACGAGCCGTTCGCCGTCCTCCTCGGTGACGATCTCATCGACGAGCGGGACCTGCTGCTCGAGGAGATGCTTGCCGTGCAGCGCCGCTTCGGGGGCAGCGTCATCGCCCTGATGGAGGTGCCCGAGGACCAGGTCTCCCTCTACGGCGTCGCCACGGTGGAGTCCGTCGGCACCAGTGCCGACACCGGCGGTGCCGACGACCGGTACGGGATCGTGCGGATCCGTGACCTGGTCGAGAAGCCACCGGTCGCGCAGGCCCCGAGCAATCTGGCGATCATCGGGCGGTACATCCTCTCGCCGACGATCTTCGACGTCCTGCGGCGGACCGAGCCGGGACGGGGCGGGGAGATCCAGCTCACCGACGCCCTGCGGATCCTGGCGCTACGGGCGGTCGAACCGGCCGGTGCCGCGGGGGACGCCGACACCGACACTGCCGCCGAGCCCGTCCACGGGGTGATCTTCACGGGTCGGCGGTACGACACCGGTGACCGGGTGGACTACCTGAAGGCCGTCATCCGGCTCGCATGCGAGCGCGCCGACCTTGGCCCCGAGCTGTACCCGTGGATCGAGGAGTATGTCGCGTCAGGTGGCCCGAAGGCAGCATTGTCCTAATTTATCCACATTGCTTAAATTTAATCCTCTTCATCGCCTGAGGGTGTCGGGATGTCCCGGCTTCTCTTCGGGTAGGCCTTGACGGCTCCAGTGACGACTCCGGCAAGGACCGGAACGCTCCCGGAACCGGCCAGCGCCCGGCGGTCGCGGCATGCCGTTCGGACTGGGAGACCCGGACCGGGAGGCCCGGAGCGGACGCGCCCCGCCCCGACCGCTGGAGCTACCTGAAGGTAACTGCGGGTAAGAGGGATCCGGGCTTCGACGGCCGTAGCCTGGGTGATGCCGGACCCGGCGTGCGACGAGTGGTGCATCGAAGGGCAGAGAA
>NZ_CDWWXA010000088.1:0-20723 GCF_977971845.1 Frankia sp. CeCAU1
CGCCCTCGGCACCCTCTATGATCCCTTCCACGTTCCCGGGCCCGCCGCCCCCGCCGCGAGCCACCGGCCCGCCGACGTCCATCCGACGAACCCGCCCGCCGGGAGCCCCGGCCGGATGCCCGGCGCGCACCGGGCACCAGCCGATAGGCGAAGCAGCGGGCGGGTGCGGCTCGCCGCGGCGGGAACCGCCTCGCTCGCCGGGCTGTCCGCGCTGGTCGCCGGCGTAGCCCTGGGCGGCGATCCGACGGGCGCCACGACCGGCCCGAACGCCGGCGAGGCGCCTCGGGTCCAGTACACGGGTGGGGCCGCCTTCGGTTCCTCCCAGACGCAGGCCTCCCGCGACCGTCCGCAGGCCGCCTTGCCCACTCCGTCCCAGGCGCTGCTGGCGCCGAGCACGAGCCAGGCCGGCCTGGGCGCCCACCCTGGTAGTCCGTCCGGGCGGTCAGGTTCCTCCCACGCCACCGGCGAGGCCTACCTGGGCCCCGGCACCTCGCCGATCCCAATCGTGCCACTGACGCCGCGGGACGAGCTCAGCTCACCCAGCACGAGCCCCACCGACCTGCGTACCATCGCGCCCAGCCCGACGGAGAGCGCCGGCACGGCCACGACATCGCCGTCGCCGATCGACTCGTGGCCGTGGGGCGACCCGACCCCCTCGACGAGCCCGACGCCGACTTCGGCCGGTGGCTCCCTGCCGTTCCATCCAATGCCGATCGACGTCACTCCGCTGCTCGGGACATTTTTCGATACGCAGACCGGTGCCACGAAGGGCCACGCCGACCCAGCCGGAACCACATACACCTGTACGCAGTCCGCAACCACCGCCACGGCGGCGGTCGCGTCGGGACACTGACCCAGGACGACCTGGCGACCTGGCGACCTGGCGACCTGGCGACCTGGCGACCTGGCGACCTGGCGACCTGGCCGGATCTCACCAGATCCGGCCAGGTCGCCGGATTTCCGGGCGCTCCCCGCGCCACGCTCAGCCGGTGCGGTCAACCACGAAGTCCGCGAGGGACTCCAAGGCGGTCTTCGCCGGATTGTCCGGCAACGACGCGAGGCATTCCCGCGCCCGGCTCGACCAGGAGATAAGTTCCGCCCGGGCCCGGGCCATGCCCACGTGGCCGCGTAGCAGATCGAGAGCCTCGCCCACCCGGTCCTCCGTGTTCCCGTCGCCGGGGGCAAATCCGGTGGTGATGAGCTCCCGGAGCCGTCCCGCCGCCCGGTCGTCGGTCTGCAGCGCGTAGAGCACCGGCAGGGTCGGGATTCCCTCCCGCAGATCCGTGCCGGGCGTCTTGCCGGAGTCCACCGGGTCCGAGACAACGTCGATGATGTCGTCGGACAGCTGGAAAGCCACCCCGAAAAGCTCCCCGAAGGTCGCGAGGGTGTCGACGGTGATCGGGTCGGCGCCCGCCAGCATGGCACCGAGCCGACCCGAGGTCGCGATCAGCGAGGCGGTCTTGTCCGTGATGACCCGCAGATAGTGCTCGACCGGGTCCTGCCCGGGCGCCGGGCCCACGGTCTCCCGGATCTGCCCCTCGCACAGGGTCGCGATCGTCCGGGCGAGGATGCGGGTCGCCTCCGGGCCGAGGTCCGCCGTGATGTCGGAAGCGCGGGCGAACAGGTAGTCCCCGGTGAGGATGGCGACCGTGTTCGTCCACCGCGTGTTCGCGGAGGCCGCTCCCCGCCGCCGCGGCGCCTCGTCCATCACGTCGTCGTGGTACAGCGTCGACAGATGGGTGAGTTCGATCGCCACCGCCGCCGGCACCACGCCGACGGCCTCGGGATCGGCGAACTGCGCCGCCAGCAGCACGACGATCGGACGGAAACGTTTCCCCCCCGCGTCGACAAGATGGCGGGAGGTCTCGGTCACGAAGGCGGATTCGCTGCGCACCGACTCGCGCAGCAGATCCTCCACCCGGGCGAGACCCACCCGCACGGCCTTTTCCAGATCAGGATCGGTCCTGATCCCCACGACGTCCAGCCCGATAGCGCTCATACCACCGTCAGCGTACGAAGCCGGACGTCGCGGCGGTCGTCGCGAGGTCCAGGAGTGGCTGTGGCGCTACTCCCAGTAGAAGAGTAGCCACGGTACCGATGGCGACCGCGACGAAGGTCAGCGTCGGGCGGGTCACCACCACCGGCCCCTCGGCAAGCGGCTCGGAGAAGAACATCAGCACGATGACCCGCACGTAGAAGAAGGCGGCGATGGCGCTGCACACCAGTGCAACGACTACCAGCGGGGTGGCGTCCCCGGCGATCGCGGCCTGGAACACCGCGAACTTCCCGGTGAACCCGCTCGTCAGCGGGATCCCCGCGAGCGCGAGCAGCAGGAACGAGAACGTCCCGGCCAGCAGGGGCGAGGTCCTGCCGAGCCCCCGCCACTGGGACAGGTCGCCGGCCTCGCCGTCGCCGGTACGGACCAGGGAGACCACGGCGAAGGCGGCGATCGTCGTGAAACCGTAGGTCACCAGGTAGAACATCGAGCCGCGCAGGCCGTCGGTGTTGGTGCCGGCGAGGCCCACCAGCAGGAACCCGGCGTGCGCGATCGCCGAGTAGGCCAGCATACGCTTGATGTCGCGCTGGGTCAGGGCGAGCACCGCGCCGACCACCATGGTGAGGATGGCGATCGTCCACAGGATTGGTCGCCAGTCCCAGCGCAGCCCTCCGAAGGCTACGTAGAAGACCCGCAACAGGGCACCGAACGCGGCGACCTTCGTCCCCGCCGCCATGAACGCGGTAACCGGCGTCGGCGAGCCCTGGTAGACGTCCGGCGTCCAGGAGTGGAACGGCACGGCGCCGATCTTGAAGAACAGCCCCACCGCCAGCAGCGCGAGCGACAGATAGAGGTAGGTGTCGTTCGCACCGGCGTTGCTGACCGCGTCCGCGACCGCCCCGAGCTCCACGCTGCCGGCAAATCCGTAGGCGAACGCGACGCCGTAGAGGAAGAAGGCCGAGGAGAACGCCCCGAGCAGGAAGTACTTCATCGCCGCTTCCTGCGACAGCAGCCGGCGGCGCCGGGCGAGCCCGGCCAGCAGGTACAGCGGCAACGAGAGGATCTCCAGCGCCACGAACATCACCAGCAGATTGTTCGAGGCGACGAAGAGCATCATCCCGGTGACCGAGAAGACCATCAGCGGATACGCCTCGGTCTGCACGTCTGCCGAGGTCTGCTGCGCCGTCGATCCCTTCGAGCCCGGGGTGATCGCGGCCGAGGCCACGATCGCCCCGCCGGACGAGTCAAGCTGGCGTTCGGCCACCAGCAGCACCGACAGCAGGGCGAAGACCAGGATCGTGCCCTGCATGAACAGGGTCGGCGCGTCGATCGCCAGCGCACCGGAGGCGAGGATGGCCTGCCGGCCGTGCAGCACCGCCACGGCCACGAGCGCGGCGACGAAGCCCGCACCCGCCAGGATCGGTTGGAAGGTCCGCCGGGCCCGCTTCGTGGCGAAGGCGTCGACGAGCACCCCGACGAGCGCGACCCCGAACACGATCAGGATCGGGCTGAGCGAGGAGTACTCGATCGACGGCGGTGTGATCATCGGGTTCGATCCCTGCGCCAGGAGAAGGTCGGGTGTGGCGCTCACGAGTGGCCTCCGGACTCCGCGGCCACCGAGTGCGTCGGAGCCGGGTCAGACTTGCCGATATCGGCGTAGGTCGCCGTCACCGTCGGCGTGATGATGTCGAGCAGCGGCTTGGGGTAGACCCCGAGCGCGACGATGAGCGCGACCATCGGGGCGACGACGAGCTTCTCGCGCAGGCTGAGGTCGACCAGGACCTTGTTCTCCTCGTGCACCACCGGTCCGGTCATCGTCCGCTGGTAGAGGTACAGGATGTAGATCGCGGCCAGCACGATGCCGGTGGTCGCGACGATCGCCAGCGGCCTGTTCCGGGTGAACGTCCCCACCAGCACCAGGAACTCGCTGACGAAGCTGTTCGTTCCAGGCAACGCCAACGACGACAGTCCGGCGACGAGGAACACCCCGGCAAGCACCGGCGTCACCCTGGCCAGGCCGCCGTAAGCACCGACGTCACGAGTGCCGCGGCGCGCCACCAGGAAGCCCACGACCATGAAAAGCAGGCCGGTGGACAGGCCGTGGTTGACCATGTAAAGCACCGCGCCGCTGCCCGCCTGGGAGGTGAAGGCGAAGGTGCCCAGCGCGATGAAGCCGAAGTGGGCCAGCGAGGTGTAGGCGACCAGCCGTTTCATGTCCCGCTGCCCGATGGCGAGCAGGGCGCCGTAGAAGATGCCGATCACCGCCAGACCGAGCACCAGCGGGGCGAAGTAGTCGGCCGCGTCGGGGAACAGCGGGATGCAGTACCGGATCAGTCCGAACGTGCCCACCTTGTCCAGTACCCCGACCAGCAGCACCGCGCCGCCGGTGGGCGACTGCGCGCCGGCGTCGGGCAGCCAGGTGTGGAACGGGAACAGGGGGGCCTTGATGGCGAACGCCAGGAAGAAGCCGAGGAACAGCAGCTTCTGCACCCCGGGGGTGATGTCCATCTGCCGCAGGGTGGCGAAGTCGAAGGTTCCGCTGCCGAGGTTGTCGGCGGAGACGACGTACAGTCCGATCACGGCAGCGAGCATCAGCAGGCCGCCAAAGAGGCTGTAGAGCAGGAACTTGACCGCCGCGTAGGAGCGCTGGGCCTGCTCCCGGACCGGGCCGTAGCTCCCGATGAGAAAGTACATCGGGATGAGCATCGCCTCGAAGAAGACGTAGAACAGGAAGACGTCGGTGGCGGCGAACACGCCGATCATCCCGGCCTCCAGCGCCAGCAGCAGCGCGAAGAACGCCGGGACCGACCGCCTGCTCCGCGTCCCGGCTCCGGGCCCGGCGCCGTCCGCCCCGACGCCGTCCGCCCCGACGCCGTCCGCCCCGACGGCGGCCGCGCCGGTCGGGTCCGCCGCGCCGGTCGTCCCCCCATCCGCGCCTGCCTCGTCCCAGGACGCCAGGACCACGACCGGCACCAGCAGCGCGGCAAGCAGGATCAGCACCAGCGAGATGCCGTCGGCCCCCACCGAGTAGGAGATGCCGAAGGTTTTGATCCAGTCGTAGGACTGGGCGAACTGGAAGCCGGCCTTGTCCGGGTTGTAGGCCGCGGTCGCAAGGACCGCGAGCACCAGGACCGCCAGCGAGAGCCCGAGGGTGAGCTGCTTGGCGAGGGTCGACAGCCGGCGGGGCAGAGCGGCGACAACCACCGCACCCGCGGCCGGGACGATCAGCATGATCGTCAACCAGGGGACTGTGTGCATGTCAGCCCGCCCTCACCAGCAGCAGCGCGCCGACCACGAGGACGGCACCTCCCAACATCGACAGAGCGTAGGACCGGACGAAGCCGGTCTGGAGGCGGCGCATCCGCCCCGACAGGCCGCCGATGGCGGCGGCGCTGCCCCGCACGAGCCCGTCGACGCCGACGAGGTCCAGCCAGACCAGGAAACGGGTCAGGTACTGGCCGGGCCGCATCGCGACGGTCTCGTTGAAGGTGTTCGCGAACAGGTCGTGACGGGCGGCGACGGTGGCCAGGGTGACCTCGGAGTCCGGCGGGGCCGTCGCCTCGACCGGGCGCAGCTGGTAGCGCACATAGGCCCCGGCAAAGCCGCCGGCGGTGACCACCAGCGTGAGCAGGGTGAGGACGAGCGGCGAGAAGGTGTGGACACCCTCGACCCCCGCCCCGGCGACCGGTTCGAGCCAGTCCTGCAGCGAATGGCCGAGGACGAACAGGCCACCGGCGAGGAGCGAGCCGACGGCCAGCATGATCATCGGACCGGTCATCGACCCCGGGGACTCGTGCGGATGCCGAGCGTGCTCGCCCTCCGTCGTCCAGCGCGGCCTGCCGTGGAAGGTCATCAGAAACAGGCGGGACATGTAGAAGGCGGTGATGCCCGCGCCCAGCAGCGCGATCGAGCCGAGCAGGTATCCCGACGTCCCGCCCTTGTCGAAGGCGGTCTCGATGATCCGGTCCTTGGTGAAGAAGCCGGAGAACCCGGGGAACCCGATGATCGCCAGGTAGCCGACACCAAAGGTCACCCAGGTGATCTTCATATGCCGCCAGAGCCCGCCGTAGTGACGCAGGTCCTGGTCGTCATTCATCGCGTGGATCACCGAGCCGGATCCGAGGAACAGACCGGCCTTGAAGAAGCCGTGGGCGAGCAGGTGCATGATGCCGATCGCGTAGCCGGCCGGTCCCAGCCCCACCGCGAGGAACATGTACCCGATCTGGCTGACTGTCGAGTAGGCCAGCACCTTCTTGATGTCATCGTAGGCACAACCGATGACGCAGCCGATCAGGATCGTGACCGCCCCGACGATCACCACGACGGTACGGGCGGCCTGCGTCTCGTTGAAGATCGGCCCGGCCCGCACGATGAGATAGACCCCGGCGGTGACCATGGTCGCCGCGTGGATGAGCGCGGAGATCGGGGTCGGGCCCTCCATGGCGTCCGGCAGCCAGGCCTGCAACGGGAACTGGCCGGACTTGCCGCACGCAGCGAGCAGGAGCAGCAGCGCGATCGCGGTGATCGTGCCGTAACCGATGACGCCCGCGGCGGCCGAGCCGAACACGTCGGCGTAGCTCGTCGACCCGACGGTGGCGAACATGAACATGATCGCGAGCGCCAGCCCGACGTCCCCGACCCGGTTCATGTAGAAGGCCTTGTTCGCCGCGGTGGCGGCGGCCGGCTTGTACTCCCAGAACTTGATGAGCAGGAAGGACGACAGCCCGACCAGCTCCCAGCCGGCGTAGAGCGACAGGAAGTTGTCGCCCAGGACGAGCAGCAGCATCGACGCCAGGAAGAGGTTCATGTAGGCGAAGAACTTCCGCCGGGCCGGGTCATGCGCCATGTAGCCGATCGAGTAGATGTGGATCAGCGTCCCGACCCCGGTGATCAGCAGCACGAAGACGACCGAGAGCTGGTCGACCAGCAGACCGACGTCCACCCGGAAACCGTTGACCGGAATCCAGGAGTACAGCTGCTGGGACAGCGCCCGATCGTCACCGGGGCGGTCGAGCAGGCCGGCGAACAGCACCAGACCGATCACGAAGCTGGCGGCGGAGGTCAGTGTGCCGAGCAGATGCCCGAACCCGTCGGTCCGCCGGCCGCCGAGCAACAGCACCGCGGCTCCGGCCAACGGAAGCGCGATGAGCAGCCAGGTCAGCGAGAAGACCCCCGACGCGGCCGCATAATGGATCTTGCTGCCGCCATGTTCGGCGGCAGCGAGCAGAAGCGGGTCAGCGTTCATCGCGACTCCGCCGCGGATGCCATTGGCGATAATGCGTCACTGCAGTGTCGTCCGTTCTTCCGTGGCCGACGGCCGGTCGCAGCCGCGTTCCGGCGGCGGGGGCGGACCGGGGAGTCCACCCGACCCGGTCCGCGGTGGGAGTGCTGGTCAAGATCTGGTGCTCGCGCTCGTACTCGTGCTTGGCTGGGATCTAGTACTTCAGCAGGTTCACGTCATCCACCGACGCCGAGCGACGGGTTCGGAAGATGCTGAGGATGATGGCCAGGCCGATGACGACCTCGGCCGCGGCGACGACCATGACGAAGAAGGCCATGATCTGCCCGTCGAGGGTCCCGTGAATGCGGGAGAACGTGACCAGGGTCAGGTTCACGGCGTTGAGCATGAGCTCCACCGACATGAACACGACGATCGCGTTGCGCCGGACGAGGACCCCGACCGTGCCGATGGTGAACAGTAGCGCGGAGAGGATCAGATAGTTCGCGGGGTTCATCGACCGTCCCCCTTACCGGCGCCGACGGGCGCCGAGCCGTCCGCGTCCCGGGAGATGCCGCCGCCCGGCTCGTCGGGCGTCCCGGGGACGCCCCCGATGCCCGAGGCGCGCCCGCCGCCCGGCAACAGCCCTGGCGTGTCGGCGGAGTCATGCCGGGCGAAGACGCCCGGCCCGGGCAACGGGGTGACCTGACGGCCCTCGGTGAAGCGCCGCCGCATCCACTCCCGCTGGCTGATCCGGCCGCCTTCACGTTCCCGGTGGCCGAGGACCATCGTGCCGATCGCGGCGACGACGAGCAGCGCCGAGATCGCCTCGAAGACGAAGACGTAGTCGGTGAACAGCAGACGACCGATCGCCTGGACGTTGCCGCCGGTGTTCGCCTCGGACAGGCCCTTGGCGCTCCCGCCGTCGATCGCCGAACCGATCGGGAAGGCCAGCAGGCCCGCGAAGCCGAGGCCGAAGACGATCGCGCCGAGGCGCTGACCACGGATGGTCTCCACCAGCGAGTCGGACGAGTCGACCCCGACGAGCATCAGCACGAACAGGAACAACACCATGATCGCGCCCGCGTAGACGATGATCTGCACAAACCCGAGGAACGGTGCCTCCTGGATCAGGTAGAACACCGCGACGCAGAACAGGTTGGCCACCAGCAGCAACGCCGAGTGCACGGCGCTGCGGACCATCACCATGCCGAGTGCGGCCAGCACCGCGACCGGGGAGAGAATCCAGAAGGTCGCGGCCTCACCGGTGGAGGTGCTGGTGATGTCCCCCGCCGCGGCGAGGATCTCGTGGTTCATCGTGGTCGCTCCGAACCGGCGCCGTGGGCGGGAACCTCATCCGCCCGGGAGTGCTCGCCCGCCGTCCGCCGGGCGATGACGTCAGCTGCCTCCAGCTCCCCGGCCTGCCCCGAGGCCTGCTCTTGCCCCGAGACCTGCCAGGGCAGCGGGGCTTCGGGGTCGCGAGTGTAGTAGTCGGTCTCGCTGGAGCCGAGCCGCATCGGATGCGGCGGCGCCTCCATACCCTCGCGCAGCGGAGCGAGCAGCTGTTCCTTGGTGAAGATCAGATCCTGTCGGCTGTCGTCGGCGAGCTCGTAGTCGTTGGACATCGTCAGCGCCCGGGTGGGGCAGGCCTCGATGCACAGCCCGCACAGGATGCACCGCAAGTAGTTGATCTGGTAGACGCGGCCGTACCGCTCGCCCGGGGAGTACCGCTCGGCCTCGGTGTTGTCCGCGCCCTCGACATAGATCGCATCGGCCGGGCACGCCCAGGCGCACAGCTCGCACCCGACACACTTCTCCAGGCCGTCGGGATGCCGGTTGAGCTGGTGACGGCCGTGGAAACGCGGAGCGGTCTCCTTTTTCTCCTCCGGGTACTGCTCGGTCGTCGGCTTCTTGAACATCGTCCCGAAGGTGACGCCGAACCCCTTGTACGGGTCGAGGATCCCCATGACTCAACGCTCCTGACGCGGACCGGGGTCCGCGGGGATGACAGTGGACGACCCGTTGGCCGAGGCACCGGCGGACACCGCCGGACGACCCCGTCCGGCGGCCTGCGGTGGGGGGGGCCACGGGATGCGGTCGAGGCTCGGCGCCTCGGCCAGCTTGCGCTGCTCGGCCTCCTCCAGCTCCCGTTGGTGCCTCGCGCCGCCGGGATCGATGAGCGCGACGATCAGCAGGATGCCGACGACCACGCCGAACCCGACGAGCCAGGGCGTGCGGTCGTCCACGTGCTTCTGGTAGACGCGGAAGGTCGCGACGGCCAGCACCCAGACCAGACCGACCGGGATGAGCACCTTCCAGCCGAAGCTCATGAACTGGTCGTACCGCAGCCGCGGCAGCGTCCCGCGCAGCCAGATGAAGAAGAACAGGAACGCCAGCAGCTTGAGGACGAACCAGATCAGCGGAACCCAGCCGGAGTTCAGACCGGACAGGCCGGGGATGGGCGGAGGCTGCCAGCCCCCGAGGAACAAGGTCGTCGCGATCGCCGAGACGGTAACCATGTTGATGTACTCGGCCAGGAAGAAGAACGCGAACTTGATGGAGCTGTACTCGGTGTGGAACCCGCCGACCAGTTCGCCCTCGGCCTCGGGAAGGTCGAAGGGGGTCCGGTTCGTCTCGCCGACCATCGAGATGCAGTACAGGACGAACGACGGCACCAGCACGATGTACCAGCGACCCGACTGGCCCGCCACGATGCCGGAGGTCGACAGCGTGCCGGCGTAGATGAACACCGCGACGAACGCGAGCCCCATCGCGACCTCGTAGGAGATGATCTGCGCGGCCGAACGCAGCGAGCCGAGCAGCGGGTAGGTGGACCCGCTCGACCAGCCCGACAGGATGAGCCCGTAGACGCCGAGGGAGGCGGCCGCCAGCAGGTAGAGCACGCTCACCGGCAGGTCCGCCAGTTGCAGCGTGGTCCGCTCCCCGAAGATCGAGACCTCCGGGCCGAAGGGGATCACCGCGAAGGCGAGGAACGCCGGCACCGCGGAGACGATCGGCGCCAGGATGAAGATCGGCTTGTCGGCGAGTACCGGGATGAGGTCTTCCTTGAGCATCAGCTTGGCGCCGTCGGCGAGGCTCTGCAGCCAGCCCCTCGGGCCGTGGCGGTTCGGGCCGACCCGCTGCTGCATCTTCGCGACGACCTTGCGCTCGAACACGATCGCGAACAGCGTCATCAGCAGCAGGAAGGCGAACACCGCCACGGCCTTGAGCAGGATCAGCCAGAACGGGTCGTCGGCGAACGCGTGCAGGTCCGGATCCGCGGCCGCGGCCCAGACGAGCGTGGACGGGGTGGCGCTCATGCGCGGCCTCCGGGAGTGTCGTCCCCGGCGGGGGTACCGTCCTCGGCAGGGGGATCGTCCTCGGCGGGGCCCACCCGGACGAGGACCCCGGCGTCCCCGGCGAGCGCCCGGCGCACGTGCGAGCCCGGCGAGTGGGTCGGCACCCAGACCACCCGGTCGGGCATCGCCGTGACCTCGACGGGCAGGGTGATCGAGCCGCGGGAGGCCGTGATGGTCACCCGCCCCCCGGCCACGGCGCCGATCTCGGCGGCGGTCGCGGCGGACAGGCGGGCCACCGCCGGGCGCGCGGTGCCCGCCAGGTAGGGCTCGTCGGCCTGCAGAGCGCCGTCGTCGACGAGCTGGTGCCAGGTCGCGAGCACCGCCTCACCCACCCCCGCGACGGGCGGCTCGGCGATCGGCTCCGACGGGGCGGGCACCCGGCTCACGCCGTCGCCGGCCCGACCCAGGGCGCGCAGCTCGCGGGCGGCCGCGCCGGCGTCGGGCAGGCCGAGGTCGAGGCCCATCTCGGCGGCAAGCAGGTGCAACACCCGGACGTCTGGCAGGGCCGGGGTGTCCAGGGCCCGCTGGAACGGTCGCAGCCGGCCCTCCCAGTCGACGAACGAGCCGGCCTTCTCCGCCACCGGGGCGATGGGCAGCACCACGTCCGCGACCTCGGCGATCGACGACCGGCGCAGCTCGATCGAGACGCAGAACGGCATCCGGGCGAGCGTCGCGAGCGCACTCGCCGGATTCGGCAGGTCCTCCGCGTCGACGCCGGCGACGATCATCCCGTCGAGCCGCCCGGCCGCGGCGGCAGCCAGCATGCCGTCGGTGTCGCGGCCGGGCGCGCCGGGCAGCGGACCCCCCCAGACCTCCTCGACCTCGGCGCGCCCGGCGGCATCCGTGACCGGGCGACCGCCGGGCAGCAGCGAGGGAAGCAGCCCGGCCGAGACCGCGCCGCGGTCACCGGCCCGCCGCGGAACCCAGGCGAGCGAGGCACCGGTCGCCTCGGCCAGCCGGACGGCCGCGGACAGGGCCCCGGGGAACTCCGCGGCCCGCTCGCCCACCAGGATCACCGCCCCCGGCGCCCGCAGGGCCTGCGTGGTCGGTGCTTCCGGCCCGCCCCGGTCGGGGGCGGCGAGCGCGTCGAGGACGGCCGCCTCCCCGCCCGGCCGCGTCGGCACGAGGGTGCCGGCGAGCTTGGTCAGCCCCCGGCTCGCCAGGGGGGCGAGCGCGTGCACGGCCGCGCCGTGCTTGTCCACGGCCTTACGCAGCCGCAGGAAGACGATGGGCGACTCCTCCTCCGGTTCGAAGGCCACCAGGAGCACGGCCGGGGCCGCCTCGAGATCGGCGTAGGTGACGCCGATGCCGGTACCGGCGACGGCATACCCAAGGAACTGCTCCTCCTCGGCGGAGTGCGGCCGAGCCCGGAAGTCCACGTCGTTGCTGGCCAGCGCCACCCGGGTGAACTTCGCGTAGGCGTAGGCGTCCTCGCGGGTCAGCCGCCCGCCGGTGAGCACCCCGACCCCGCGCCGGTCCCGGCACTCGGCCAGCCCCCGCGCGGCGTACTTGAGCGCCTCGCTCCAGGAGGCCGGGACGAGCTGCCCGGTGTCGTCGTCGCGGATCAGCGGGGTGGTGAGCCGATCGGCCGCGCGCGCGTAGGTGAAGGCGAACCGGCCCTTGTCGCAGTTCCACTCCTCGTTCACCGCCGGGTCGTCGCCGGCGAGGCGACGGGTCACCCTGCCCCGGCGGTGGTCGGTGCGCAGGGAGCAGCCCGACGCGCAGTGCTCGCACGCCGTGGGCGTGGAGACCAGGTCGAAGGGCCGGGCCCGGAAGCGGTAGGCGGCGCTGGTCAACGCCCCCACCGGGCAGATCTGCACGGTATTGCCGGAGAAGTAGGAGGAGAACGGCTGCCCGTCGCTCACCGCGACCTGCTCGGCGGCGCCCCGCTCGAACAGCTCGATGAACGGGTCCCCGGCGATCTGGGCGGAGAACCGGGTGCAGCGGGCACACAGCACGCAGCGCTCCCGGTCCAGCAGGATCTCGGTGGAGATCGCCAGCGGCTTCGGGTACACCCGCTTGGTCTCCTTGAACCGGGAGACCGCGCCGCCGTTCGCCATCGACTGGTTCTGCAGCGGGCACTCGCCGCCCTTGTCGCAGATCGGACAGTCGAGCGGATGGTTGAGGAGCAGGAACTCAAGCGTGCCGGCCTGGGCCTTGCGGGCGACCGGCGAGGTCAGCTGGGTCTTCACGACCATGTCGGCGGCCACCGTCGTGGTGCAGGAGGCGACCGGCTTGCGCTGGCCCTCCACCTCGACGATGCACTGCCGGCAGGCTCCGACGGGGTCGAGGAGCGGATGGTCGCAGAACCGCGGGATCTCGATGCCGAGCAGCTCGGCCGCGCGGATGATGAGGGTGCCCTTGGGCACGCTCACCGACAGCCCGTCGATGGTGAGGGTGATGAGGTCGGGTGCGGCCGGCTGGGCCGGCTCGGAGGCGCGAGGCCTGGATGGGGCGACGGTCATGATGGTCAGTGCGCTCCCGCGTAGGCACCCGGGGCGGACGCGGGCGAGCCGTCGCCGGCCGTGGCGTCTCCCGGGGTGGGGTTCGGCTTCGTGGTCACCGCACTCACCGGGATGAACTCGTCCCGGAAGTACTTGATCCCCGAGACGATCGGGGAGGTGGCCCCGTCGGCCAGCGCGCAGAATGCCCGGCCGAAGATGTTGTCGCAGGCGTCGACGAGGGTGTCCACGTCCTCGGCGTCGCCTTGGCCCCGTTCCATCCGGGACAGGATCTGCACCATCCAGCTGGTGCCCTCGCGGCACGGAGTGCACTTGCCGCACGACTCGTGCGCGTAGAACTGGGTGAGCCGGCGGACGACCTTGAGCATGTCGACCGTGTCATCCATGATCATGAGTGCGGCCGTACCAAGCAGCGACCCGGCCTCCTGCATGCCCTCGAAGTCGAGCGGCGCGTCGAGGTGCTCGGCGGTCAGCATCGGGGTGGACGACCCGCCCGGGGTCCACGCCTTGAGCCCGCGACCGCCCCGCACGCCGCCGGCCAGGTCGAGCAGCTCCCGCAGCGTGGTGCCCATCGGGGCCTCGTACTGGCCGGGCCGGGTCACGTGCCCGGACAGGCTGTAGATCTTCGGCCCGGGCGAGCGCTCCCGGCCCATTGACCGGAACCAGTCCACGCCGTAGTTCACGATGTACGGCACCGACGCGATCGTCTCGACGTTGTTGACCACCGTCGGGGAGGCGTACAGGCCGTGCGTCGCGGGGAACGGCGGGCGCAGCCGCGGCTGGCCGCGACGGCCCTCCAGGGAGTCGAGCAGGGCTGTCTCCTCCCCGCAGATGTAGGCGCCCGCGCCGGAGTGCACGACGAGGTCGAGGTCGAAGCCGCTGCCGAGGATGTCCCGGCCGAGGTAGCCGGCCCGATAAGCCTCGGCCACGGCGGCCTGCAGCCGACGGGCCGCGTGGATCAGTTCGCCGCGCAGATAGACGAACGCCCGGCTGGCCCGCACCGCGTAGGCCGCGATGATGATCCCCTCGATGAGCGAGTGCGGGTCCGCCATCATCAGCGGCGCGTCCTTGCAGGTGCCCGGCTCCCCCTCGTCGGCGTTGATGACGAGGTAGTGCGGCCTGCCGTCGCCCTGCGGGATGAAGCCCCACTTCATCCCGGTGGGGAAGCCGGCGCCGCCGCGCCCCCGCAGCCCGGAGTCCTTTACCAGCTTGATGAGGTCGTCCGGGGCCATCGCGAAGGCGGTGCGCAGCGCGGTGTAGCCGTCGAGGCGGGTGTAGGTCTCGATCGTCCACGACTCCGGCGTGTTCCAGCGCCGGGTGAGGACCGGGGTGACGGGCATTGTCAGCTCCCCTTCCGTTCCGAGGAGGCCGGGGTCGTCGGCGCTGGAACCACCGCGGGCGGCGTCCCGGCGGGCGGTGGGGCAGCAGGCGGTGGGGCAGCAGGCGGTGGGGCGGGCCGCGGCGGCGCCGCGGCGGCCACCACGCCGTGGGTGACCAGCGGCGCGGGCGCCTGCTCGGCGCTCCAGCCGGCAGCCTCGGCCACGAGGAGACCCACGACCGACGGCTCGCCGACCCCCGGGCCCGCGACGCCCTCCGGTCTCGGATCGCCGAACCCGGCGAGCTGGCGGGAGACCTCGGCGAACGAGCACAGCGGACCGCCGCGGGTCGGCGCCGGCCGCCGCCCCGCTCGCAGGTCCTCGACGATCGCCTGGGCGGAGTCGGGGTCGACCTGGTCGTAGAACTCGTAGTTCACCGTCATGACCGGTGCGTAGTCGCAGGCCGCGAGGCACTCGGCGTGCTCGAGGGTGATCGACCCGTCCGGCGTCGTCTCGTCATGGCCGACCCCGAGGAGCTTCGAGACCCGCTCGTAGACGTCCTCGCCACCGAGCAGCGCGCACGACAGGTTCGTGCAGACCGAGACGAGGTAGTCCCCGACCGGATGCCGCTTGTACATCGTGTAGAAGGTCGCCACCGCGCCGACCTCGGCCCGGGTGATGCCCAGCACGTCCGCGCAGAACGCGACGCCCTGCGCGGTCACGCACCCCTGCTCGGCCTGTACCAGGTGCAGCAGCGGGAGCAGGGCCGAACGGGATCGGCCGGCTGGGTACCTGGCGATGATCTCCTGCGCGGCCGCATGGGTCTCCGGCGAGAACGCCATCAACGATCAACTCCCCCGAGCACCGGGTCGACTGAGGCGACCCCGACGATCACGTCCGCCACCTGGCCGCCCTCGGTCAGCGCCGGGACGGCCTGCAGGTTGACGAAGCTTGGATCCCGCACGTGGACGCGGAAGGGTCTCGTGCCGCCGTCGCTGACCACGTGGTAGCCGAGCTCGCCGCGCGGCGACTCGATCTGGGTGTAGACCTGACCGGCCGGGACGCGGAATCCCTCGGTCACCAGCTTGAAGTGATGGATCAGGGCCTCCATCGAGGTCCCCATGATCTTCCGGATGTACGCGAGTGAGTTGCCCGTCCCGTCGGACCCGACAGAAAGCTGGGACGGCCAGGCGATCTTCTTGTCGGCGACCATGACCGGGCCGGGACGCAGCCGGTCCAGGCACTGCTCAACGATCTTGAGTGACTCGCCCATCTCCTCCAGCCGCACCAGGTAGCGGGCGAAGGAGTCGCCCTCCAGCGCGGTCGGCACGTCGAACTCGTAGGTTTCGTAGCCGCAGTAGGGCATGGTCTTGCGCAGGTCCCACGGCAGGCCCGCGGCGCGCAGCACCGGGCCCGTGGTCCCCAGCGCGATGCAGCCGGCCGCGTCGAGAACGTTGACGTCGACCATCCGGGCCTTCCAGACCGGCTGGCCGGTGAGCAGCGCGTGATACTCCCTGATCCGCTTCGGCATGTCGGCGAGGAACGCCCGGATGGCCCGCTCGGCGCCGTCGGGGAGATCCTGGGCGAGGCCCCCGGGCCGGATGTAGGCGTGGTTCATCCGCAGCCCGGTGATGAGCTCGAGCAGGTCGAGGACCTTCTCCCGCTCCCGGAAACCGAAGATCATGGCGGTGGTGGCGCCGAGCTCCATGCCGCCGGTCGCGAGCCACACCAGGTGCGAGGCGATCCGCTGGAGCTCCATCACCATCACCCGGATCACCGTGGCCCGCTCGGGTACCTGCTCGGTGATGCCCAGCAGCCTCTCCACCGACAGGCAGTAGGCCGCCTCGTTGAACAGCGGCGAGAGGTAGTCCGCCCGGGTGAGGAAGGTGACCGCCTGAGTCCAGGTGCGGTACTCACAGCTCTTCTCGATGCCGGTGTGCAGGTAGCCGATGACGAGGCGGGTCTCGGTGACCGTCTCGCCCTCGATCTCCAGGACCAGGCGGAGCACCCCGTGGGTCGACGGGTGCTGCGGCCCCATGTTGACGACGATCCGCTCGTTCTCCTCCTCGCCGACGCCGAGGATCTGCTCCCAGTCGCTGCCGGTGACGGTGTAGACCCGCCCGTTCGCCGACTCGGTGAAGCCGGCCTCGTAGGCCGGATGCTCCCCGGGTCCGCCGACAGTCCCGGTTGGGCCCCCGACGCCGTTCGCGCCGTCGGGAGCCCCGGTGCCGCTGGGAGCCCCGGTGCCGCTGGGAGCCCCGGTGCCGCTGGGAGCCCCGGTGCCGCTGGGAGCCCCGGTGGTCAGATCGTCCGTGGTGGAGGAAGTCGACGTGTTGGTCGTCATAGCGAACCTCGGATGTCGCCTCGTGGGATGTCGCCTCGTGGGATATCGCCTTGGCGGTGCCGCCGGCCGGCCGGGGCCGGACGCGGGGTCACGAGTAGCTCCGGCGCTCGTCCGGCGGCGGGATCGTGGCACCCTTGTAGTCGACGGGGATGCCCCCCAGCGGGTAGTCCTTGCGCTGCGGGTGCCCGATCCAGTCGTCCGGCATCATGATCCGGGTCAGGCCCGGATGACCCGTGTAGACGATGCCGAACATGTCGTAGGTCTCGCGCTCGTGCCAGTCCGCGGTGGGCCACACCGAGGTCAGGCTCGGCACGGTGGGATCGGCATCGGTGACGGACACCTCGACCCGGACCCGGCGACGGTGCGTCATCGAGGTCAGGTGGGCCACCGAGTGCAGGCGACGGCCGGTGACGTCGTCCGGGTAGTCCACGCCGGACAGCGAGGACAGCAGCTCGAACCGCAGGTCGGGGTCGTCGCGCAGGGTCTGCCCGACGGCGACGAGGCTCTCCCGGCGCACGTGGACGGTCAGCTCCCCGCGGTCCACCACCACCCGTTCGACGGCGTCGCCGAGCTGGGGGAAGGCACGTTCGAGCGCGTCGTAGACGGCGTCGGCGTCGGCGTCACCGAACGGGCGGGCGGTGGAGCTCAGGACCGGAACGGGCGTCACGAGCCCGCCGAACCCGGAGGTGTCACCGCTGTCACCGGCGCCGAACGCGTCACGGCGCTGCCCACCCGGGCCGCCGGGCACGCCGGCGGCGCCCGGTACCAGGTCGGCGGAGGCTGTGCTCTCGTCGCTCACTGCCTAGATCCCCCGATCCGGACCGTCGACATCGCCGATGCTCTCGGTGGTCGGACCGGGCCCGTGCGCCCGGGCCTCGTCACTCGGCTTGGGGTCGACCGGTATCCGCTTGGCGCGCCCGAACACCGACGGCGGCGCGAGGGCCGCGGGGCGGCGAGTGTCCAGGGCGGGTTCGACCGCCCCGCTACCCGTCGGCGCCGGCGCCCCGGCCGGGATCGAGAAGCGCTTGCGGTCGTTCACCGAGAGGGTCCGGGTGTCGAACGCGCCCTCCGGCAGACCGGCCCGGGCCGTGGCCACCTCGATGGGTTTCGGATACGGCGAGGAGCCGATCTTCGTGTGCTCGATCCGGCCAGAGATCGGACCGGCGAGGATCTTCTCGTGCAGCTTGATGATGGCATCCATGAGCATCTCCGGCCGCGGTGGGCAGCCGGGGAGGTACATGTCGACCGGGACGATGTGGTCCACGCCCTGCACGATCGCGTAGTTGTTGAACATGCCGCCGCTGCTGGCGCAGACACCCATCGACAGCACCCACTTGGGCTCGGGCATCTGGTCGTAGATCTGCCGCAGCACCGGCGCCATCTTCTGACTCACCCGGCCGGCAACGATCATGAGATCGGCCTGACGCGGGCTGGCCCGGAAGACCTCCATGCCGAATCGGGACAGGTCGTAGCGGCCGGCTCCCGTCGACATCATCTCGATCGCGCAGCAGGCCAACCCGAAGGTCGCCGGCCACAGCGACGAGCGCCGTGACCAGTTGGCGAGCTTCTCGACGCTGGCGAGAAGCACACCGCCCGGCAGCTTCTCCTCTAGTCCCATTCCAGACCTCCACGCCGCCACTCGTAGGCGTACGCGACGAAAATGGTCGCCATGAACAACGCCATCGCGCCGAGACCGAATACCGCCAGACTGTCGAAGGCGACCGCCCAGGGGAAGAGGAAGATAATCTCGATGTCGAAGACGATGAAAAGCATCGCGGTGTTGTAGTACTTCACCGGGAAACGCTGCGGTCCGGCCGGGGCCGGGGAGGGTTCGATCCCGCACTCGTATGCGTCGATCTTCGCACGGTTGAACCGGCGCGGGCCGATCAGCGCACCGGCCGCGACCGAACCGACCGCGAACAGGGCCGCGATCACGAGCAGAACGAGGATCGGCACATAGTTCGAGAGCATGCCGAACTCCTCTCCTTCGAGAGTTTGTTACCGGACGTTGGGGTGAAACGGCTCGCCGGTGAACGGACCGCGAACGGTCCGGACTCGGTCCGCGGAACCAGTGGCCATTTCGGACACGTCAGGCCGCGGGAGCGAGCCGGGTCATCGCGTTGATCAGCCGGTCCATCGCATCCCCTCCCCGGGGGTCGGTGAGATTTGCCATGATCTTGAGAACGAAACGCATGAGGACCGGTCTCGGCAACCCGTAGCGGGTACCGAACGCCATAATCGTCGGATTGCCGATGAGCTGGACGAAGAACCGGCCCAGGGTGTAATAGCCCCCGTACCGGGCCCGCATGAGTTCCGGGTACTGGCCGAGTGCCCGCTCCCGCGCCGGACCATCCGGGCGGGCGAGGGCCTGCACGGCGATCTCGGCGGCGTACCGACCGGATTCGAGCGCGTAGGCGATGCCCTCGCCGTTGAAGGGATTCACCATCCCGCCCGCGTCACCGACCAGCAGCACGCCGTCGCGGTAATGGGGGGTCCGGTTGAAGCCCATCGGCAGGGC
This sequence comes from Frankia sp. CeCAU1, assembly GCF_977971845.1. Lineage (NCBI taxonomy): Bacteria > Bacillati > Actinomycetota > Actinomycetes > Frankiales > Frankiaceae > Frankia > Frankia sp. CeCAU1. The sequence goes on from NZ_CDWWXA010000088.1 coordinate 19,214, forward strand.
GCTGCCACGCACCGGGCCGATGGCGTTGTCCTCGGTGTATCCCCACTCCGGCGGCAATGCGGCGAGCCAGCGGCGCAACAGGTCCCGGTAGTCGGTGTTCTGGAAGGCGTCCGTGGTGTTCAGCAGGCCGAGGCCCACGTTGCTCGTGCCGTTACCGACCCCGAAGATCCAACCGTAGCCGGGCAGCAGCCGGCTCTCGCGCGGCCTGCCCTCCCACAGTTCCAGATGGGACTCGAGGAAGTCGTCGTGCGTGCGGGGGCTGCGGTAGTAGCGGCGGACCGCGACCCCGAGCGGCCGGTCCTCCCGGCGGCGGATACCGAGGGCGAGCGCGATGCGGGCGCTGTTACCGTCCGCCGCGACGACCAATGGCGCCCGGAACGTCACAGGTGCCCGGTCAGTGCCGGTCCTGGCGTGCACGCCGACGACCCGTCCGGTGCGCTCGTCGAGCAGCGGACCGGTCACGGCGGTCCCCTCGTGCAGCCGGGCACCAACCTTCACCGCGTGGCGGGCCAGCAGGTCGTCGAAGTCAAGCCGCGGACGGACCAGGCCGTAGTCGGGCCAGCTCGCCAGCTCCGGCCAGGGCAACTCCAGGCGGACGCCGCCGCCAATGATGCGAAGCCCCCGGTTACGGGCCCATCCGGCCACGGGCGAGGTGTCGACACCCATGTCCACGAGGCTGCGGACGGCCCGCGGGGTCAGCCCGTCGCCACAGACCTTCTCGCGGGGGAAGGTCGTCTTCTCCAGCAGGAGCACGTCGAGCCCGGCGCTGGCGAGATGGTAGGCGGCCGAGGAGCCACCCGGACCCGCGCCGACCACGATGACGTCGGCGTCGGCCTTCGACCGGCCGGCCGCACCATCAGCCCTTGTCGTCGCCATGGTCACGAATTGCTCCGGATCTGCTAGGCCACTCGTCCCGGGGGCACCCCACCGGGGGCCCTCCACCTGTGTGCTCGTGAAATTCTTCACGAGCGTTCCCGGCGAGTGTAGGCCTTGCACAGGTCAATCGCACCAACCAGGATGCGGCGAAGAACGGACGGGTTGATTTCGTACACCCTATCGCTACCGTGAGCGATAGTTCGCGGCACCGGACGCCCGCCGCCGGGGCTCGGCGGCCGATCGCCATCGTGAGCGGCGGGTACAGTCTTCACCCGATCAGCCTGGATCAGCCCGGATCAGGCCAGCTCACCCGCCTGGTGCCGGTCCGCAACACTCGCCCGGAGCGTGAAGCGCAACGGAGAAACCACGAAGCCGGGCCCCACCGCCCACCGGTGGCCCATATTCGCCCCCGAGGTGGGATCAGCGCCCGTGCGGGGTAGTCCCTCCACAGGTCACCCGAAACGCGGTGGCTCGTCCGCGGTCACCGCCGGTGTCCCGACGACACGGACGCACCATCACCCGAACACCGTCACCCGAACATCATCACCCGAACACCGTCACCCAAAGCAGCACGGACTGGGAACGAGAGAACGCGATGACCACCGCAGAGACCGTCGTCATCCCCACCCCCGAC
>NZ_CDWWXA010000089.1:0-846 GCF_977971845.1 Frankia sp. CeCAU1
CCACCTCGCCCCGCCGGCGGCCGGTCCGTCGATGTCCGCGACCACCCACTTCTGACCACGGACCTCCACCAGCGCGCCGATGTCGGGACGCTCGTCAGATGCCGGCGCCCCCGGGCCCGGTCCCGTCCCGCCCATGGCCTGCTGGCGGACGCGGCGTGCTGACGGAGCATGTTCGGTCGTCGAACTCGGCACCTGATACCCCCCTTGGTGAACAGCCCGACCAGTCTGGCAGGACGCCGGGCGACCGATTCCCGGCCCGGTGGCACCGTGCCGGCCCTCTTCGGTCCCCATCTCAGACCTAACGGACATCCAAGAGGCAGATTAGCATCTGTGAACTCGATTCACCAACATGACCCATGGCGGACCGGGTCTCGACATCGTGGAGCCGCGGGAGCCGCGGGAGCCGGCTGCGACCCGTCCGCACCAGAAATCGCCAGAAAGTTGTGGAGGTTGGGCACGGTCCCAAGGCCCGAGAGCGCGCCCAACCCTCGTTGACCACCAGGGCATCTGTGATCACATAGTCACGGAGTGCCGCCCCAAGGTCGCTGACACCCCCGGTCAGGCTGAGGACGAGGTCACTCGTGCTCGTCCGTTCCGGGATGTGGATGAACTCGCGCAGAAGCGGCTGGTTCGTCGGCGGCACCGACCCACGCTAACGCCCCCACGAACGGTGCGTACACGCTGTGACACAACCCCTTGCCCGCCGATCCCGTCCTCCACCTCACACCGCCTCGCAGACGAATGCGGACCGACCTGACCCGGAGGTCGAGCAGTGGCGGAAGAGCCTCGCGGAGGAACGCAGCCCGGTCGACCTCAGGACCGATCAACCGCACGCGGCACGCCCCC
>NZ_CDWWXA010000089.1:1196-4554 GCF_977971845.1 Frankia sp. CeCAU1
TGCCAGCAGGCCAGGGCCTTATGGAACGGTCTCAGCCGTTTGTACTTCTTGCGGAGCCAACGCACCAGGTAGGCGTTGATGCGCTGTAGGAGGGGAAGCAGCGCGGAGCGGTAGAACGCCCCGTAGTACTGCGCCCAGCCGCGCACGATCGGGTTGATCTTTCGTGCCAGCTCGTCGAGGGTGTGGCCGGTCCGCAGGTGTAGCCGCCATCGGCGGAGCTGCCCGCTGACCGACAAGTCAAACGACAAGCTAAGTGCGCGTCTGGGAACTGGGCGGCTGGTGGGCGAATCTTGATCGAAAATGGGTGGGCTCCCGGTAGGACTGGTGGTTCTCACGCCAACCCGGTCCGCCAGGAGCCCGTGCACCAGTGTCCCCGACCTGCCTGTGTCCGCTATGCCCGGCCCACGCCGAGGCGACCCCTGTCACAACCGAGCCGTGTCCGTTCTACCCATCGTCATCGACGACCGATGCCCGGTGGGCGCTCATCGAGCCGCTGCTGCCGCTACCAGGCAGCGCCACCGGCAAGGGTGGTCGGCCGGAGAAGTGGCCGCGCCGGACCGTCCTCGACACGATCTTCTATCTGGTCCGCGGCGGGATCGCCTGGGCGCAACTCCCGCACGACTTCCCACCCGCCAAGACCATCTACGACATCTAGCGGCGGTGGGCGACGGCAGGCGTGTGGCAGCGGGTGCACGACTGCCTGCGTGACGCGCTTCGCGTGCACACTGGGCGCGACCCGCCACCAACCGCTGCGATCATGTACTCACAGACCGTGCGCGCCGCCGACACGGTGCCCTCCTCGACCGCCGGCTACGACGCCGCCAAGAAGACCAAAGGCCGCAAACGGCACATCGCCACAGACTCCAACAGCCTGCTCCTCGCCGTCGTCGTGACGGCCGCGAGCATCCAGGACCGGGACGGCGCGCACCGCGCGCTCGCCGCCCTGCGCGATGGTTTCGGCACGGTCCGCCACGTCTGGGCCGACGGCGGCTACGCCCGACGGCTCGTGACCTGGGCGGCCATGACCCTCAACCTCACCGTCCAGATCGTCAAGCGGACGGACAACGTCGCCGGGTTCGTGGTCCTGCCACGTCGCTGGGTCGTCGAACGGACCTACGGCTGGATCAACAAGCACCGCCGGTGCGTGCGTGACTACGAGACCCTGCCCGAGAGCCACGAGGCGATGGTCTACATCACCATGATCATGGTCATGTCCCATCGCCTCGGACGCACCGGTGACTGGTGACCCGAGTTTTCAGACGCGCTCTTAACGGCGAACTTAACCGCCGTAGGCTCGTATGATGCTGGCTATGGTCGGTGACAGGGCCTCGCATGCCACGCCGTTGTCGGTGGCGCGGTCGCTGCGTCTGCTCGGCGGGCATGTGTCGACCTGGCGGAAGCTGAACCGGCTGACCGCAGCCCAGGTCGCCCAGCGAGCCGGGATCTCCCGGGACACGCTGCGCGCCATCGAGCAGGGCAAGGGCACCGCGAGCACCGAGAACCTGTTCAGGGTGCTACGCACCATCGGGATCATGGATGCCGTCGTCAGGGCCACCGACCCGTACGAGACCGACGTCGGCCGGCTGCGCATGGACGAGATCCTCCCCAAGCGAGTACGGCGCTGATGGCCGGACGGGATCCTGTCGAGGTCACCGTCGAGATCGACGGGCAGGAGACCGCCGCAGGGACGTTGTGGCTTCACAACCGCGGCGGACAGAGCGCCACGTTCCGATATGCCGACGCCTACCTGACCAACCCGGCCGGATACGACCTCGACCCGGCGCTGGCCAGAGCCGCCGGTGTCTTCCACACGCCGGCGGGGTCGGCCATCTTCAACGCGTTCGCCGACAGCGCCCCCGACCGATGGGGTGAGAACCTCATGAGGCGTGAGGAGCGCGAGCGCGCCCGCGCCGCCGAGACCACACCTCGCACTCTCGGTAAGGCCGACTTCCTTCTCGGCGTCCGCGACGACACCCGCCAGGGAGGTGTCAGGTTCCGCCAGCCGGCGACCGCCACCTACTATTCGACGCACCGGCACGCGGTCCCACGGCTGATCGACCTGGCCCGGCTCATGCGAGCAGCCGACCGCGTCCGCGCGGAGGGCGACTTCGACCACGACCTCGCGGACCTCATCGACGCGGGTAGCTCGCTCGGCGGCGCGCGCCCCAAGGCAGCGGTGCGGGACGTGTCCGGGCGGCTCTCGATCGCCAAGTTCCCACGTTCGGACAGTGACGAATGGGACGTGGCCGGTTGGGAGGAGGTCCAACTGAGACTCGCTCGCAGAGCGGGGCTTACCGTGGCGGAGTCGGAACTGCTGACCGTTACCGGCCGGCACGTACTACTCCTGAGCCGCTTCGACCGCATCGGCGCGCGGCGCCTGGGGTTCGCAAGCGCCCTGACAATGCTCGAGGCCTCCGACGGGGACCTCCGCAGCTACCTCGAGATCGCCGAGGTGATCGAACGCTACTCGCCGAGAGCTGACGCCGACCTGCGTGAGCTCTACCGGCGGATCCTGTTCTCCATCCTGACCGGGAACACCGACGACCACCTGCGCAATCACGCGTTCCTGCGCGAGCGAGACGGCTGGGCGCTCTCTCCTGCCTACGACCTCAACCCCAATCCGGACAACCCGGCCCGGCTGAGCACGGCCGTCGATCTCGACAACACCGACGCAAGCATCGACCTCGCGCTGTCGGTGGGCAACTACTTCCGCTTGTCGCCGCCGAGGGCCCGCGACCTCGTCAGGGAGGTGGAGACCGCCACGGCGGGCTGGCGGCAGGCCGCAGCCGGGCTCGGCATCCCGAAAAGCCAGGCCGACCGGATGGCAGCGGCCTACGAGAGCGAACAACGACGGATCGCCCGTGCTCTCAGGGTCCCTTGAGATTGGCTCCGGTATCGGGCGTCACCCGGCCCCGTCCGGCCTATCGGTCAATCCTCGGACATGCCGGCGCCGCGCCACCAGACACGATCAGCTCATCGCCTTGCTCACCATCGTCCGTGACACATTCATAACGATGTCATAGACGCTGGCGGGGAGCCTGAGCGCAGCCTTCCCGCTACCCACGCGTGGCGGCCACGGGACGCGAGCGCCGGACACCGTAGAGCTACGGTGTCCGGCACCGCAGCGGCCGGAGAACCCGGGCGGTCATTGCCGATTGGAACCCGTGCCGGACGCCCTCGCCAACCCCGCTACATGTTTCTCCTAGCGGTTCGCCGTATTTCAGTGGCGTTCCGTCCAGGTCCTCTCGTCAGCTCAGTCCCAGTCCCAGTCCCAATCCCAATCGTCCTTGTGGCGCCGGTCCTTGCCGTCCTTACCGTCCTTACCGTCCCACCGGTCCTTACCGTCCTTGCCGTCCTT
>NZ_CDWWXA010000089.1:5108-21618 GCF_977971845.1 Frankia sp. CeCAU1
GGTCCTTACCCCAATGATCCTTGGCGATCTTTTCATCCACCGGGCCACCGAGATAGCTCGACGCCAGCGCGCTCGTAGCCGCCGGCCCCACGGTGACGAACACTGCCGCCGCCGTAGACACCGCGACAACCGCGGCTTTCCGCCTCACGGACTTGTCCACGCTTCCTCCAGAACCGAGAGAGAGTGAATCGCTACTATCGGCAACAGAGACTAGCGTGCTCGACGAGGTCCGCAAACGGATCATCGACCGACTTGGACGATCAGCCAGCTACGGAGCGTGGCCTTAGCGGGATGAAGAGGAGATTCCAACTCCTATACACCCGCTGGAAAGGGAGATGCGGAATGTTGAGGTTCGCGGTTCACGGACTCCCACCACGCATGGTAATTGCCGGGTGGGTGGTAGGCGGTCATGCCCTTCGGCATGAATCGGTCCAATTCTGACAACGGCGCCTCGTCCGGAGTGATATACGTCAGCTGCCGGGTCGCAGGAGGAGATGGCGCGGTCCGCCTCCTGACGGATCCACCCGGCCCAGGCGAGCGCTGCTGCGTGTTCGGATGCCTCCGGCGTGTCGCCGGCATCCGTCGAGGGCAGGCCACGCTTCCGCCGCAGCCAGAAGTGATCAAGGTGGTCCATCGACTACAAAATGTCCTGGGAGGCAGGATACAGCTGCTTCAGCAGTTTGCCGAACTCCCCCGATGTGTTCCATCTGTCGAGCACGATTCCGAGCTGCGCGGCAAGGTCGCCTCGCCTGCCGTCCGCTGGATCTGGGAGGACTTCCTGTATGATCGCCTCGGCATGTTTTTCGAAGGTCATGTCGTCGTCCACAGCGTGTTCCCACTTCCGCGGCCTCGGCAATCGGCTCTCCGCCTTTGGACTGATCACCGAGACGAGATAGTCCAGCACGGGCATCGCCCGGCCTGTCGCCTCGATATCCGCATCGCCGCGAGCCAGGTGCCAGACCGCCGCCGAGTCCGCGGCAGAGAACACCCGAGCGAGATCACGCCGTCTCTCCAGCTCGCGTTGGTACTCGTCGGAGACGACGGGAACCGGGGTCATCGCCATCGTAGGGACTACCACCGGCGACGGAGGAGCCTTCTCCGTATCCAGAATCCTGCGCACCGGCCACGCCTGGACGACTGTCACTCCTGTCAGAGCGAACGCAAGAACTACCCAGATCAACAACGGCCCGCCCACGATCCACCCCAGAAGAAGCGGCGTGGCGAGGAGACCGAAAAGGTTCATGACGAAGAAGACCCACTGACTCCTGGTCATCGTTGTTCCTCTCGTCCTCCTGGTCATCGTTGTTCCTCTCGTCCGGCGGCGGGCGACGGCTGGGTGTCACCTGGCGAGGAGGGCGGACGCAAGCCGACATCCTCCCCGAAGAGCTCCTTATCGATCCGGTCGAGGAGATAGGTGCGAACTGCGGCCTGGTCGGGCGCCGTCGAATCCCCCAGCGGCCGATCCACCCAACGGCCGAGGATCGCCCGCAGCGATGAAAGCAGATCAAAACGGTCACGCAGCGCGTCGACGAGCAAGTCCGGTAAAATCGTCGGCCCCCGCCCAACACCCTGCACCACGTCATCCAGCCAGAGATGGACCAGCCCGATCGTTTCCTTCGAGGGCGGCGCATCGGCCTCCAGCACAAGGATCCACCCGCCACGGAAAAGCTCCCCGCATTCGGGATCGTCGACAGGCCGCCATCCGACGGCGTCCCTGGCATACAACCGAGAGGCCGACACCAGGCGCAGAAAAACCTCCGCGTTCCCCGTCGATCCGCGGACGGCATAGGGCGCTCTCACGGACCGGCCAAGCACATAGCGATAGTTGTCCCGGTCAGCGCTTGCCAGGGTCTCGACGGCATCGATGGCCGCGCTGGCAACCTGCGGATTCTCATGCGCGGCGAAGTTGTGCAGCCGGGTCAACGCCTGAAACGGATATATATCATATATTATTTTACCAGAGAGCTCGATACACATACGCGCCAGGTAGGCGTCCAGCCGATGATCCTCCGACCATACACGGATCCGCTGCCGGAACTTCCGGCCGCCGGTTCCCTCCGCTCCCTCCTCCAGGCCCTTCGTAAGCAGGCCCAAGCACGCAGGGATCGCGGCGACCCGACGGCGACCGATCCAGTGATACGCAAGATCCAGGGCATCATCGGCTCGATCACTCCGCAACGACTCCTCGGTGAACCGTTCCGCGAACCTCGTCAGAACCTCGTTGGGCCAAAAGATCCCCGGCGGCAAGGGAAGCCGTTCCGCCCAATCGAGAAAGGCCGGACGCAACGTCGGGTAGTTGTCCCAGGCATAGTGACGCGCGGCCGCGCCGAATCCCGTCTTCTCAAAACGGATCGGTCTCTGCTCGTCGCGGACGACACCGATCTCTCCCAGGCGGGCCAGAAAACCTGGGCGGGTCAACGCGTGGTCATCTGGAAGGCGAAACTCACCGGCCCGGGCGAGCTCCCGTTGCGCAACGAACACCAGGTCCCGATCCGCGTCCTCCAGCATGGCCGCTGTGATGAGAAGGAGAGCGTTCATGCCGGTCCGATCGTTCTCGAGCAGACAGTCGATCTCCTTCCCATAATCGCTGTCCTGCCGTTTGACCTCCCGCCAGGCCAACCGGAGGCAGTCCGGCAGAGCCGCGCCCGGACGCATACCCAGGAGTTTCGCTGACGCTACGGCCACCCGGCTCACCTGATACAGCGTGGCGGCCCCGAGATCGGCGAGATCGGCAGACTTTTCGATAATCTTTACTATCGTCGCAAGATCAGGAGGCGCACTTGGTTGCATGGATACGGCGAGGTGTGATTGCAGCACGGCACGCCAGTCCGGCCGGCTCATCTCGGGCACGAGTCGCCGCAGCTCGGCCGGCAGCCATCTCACCGAGTCCGCTGGAAGAATGACCGCCAGATAGCGGGCCGAGCCGGCAACGACGTCCCGCAGCGCCTCAAGCCGCTTCGCCAGTTCCTCGGAGCGAGACGGCATCAATTCGGACAGGTCGAGAAGATACCGCGCCTGATCGTCCAACGCTTTCTGGGGAATGTCCGGCTCGTCGTCTGCCTCGACATCGGCGGGAATACGCTCAATCCTCTCCGTCCCGGCCCTGGCACCACCGGCTCCAGCCACCAGCATCCACGCCGCGGCGTGGATGCCGTCTCCGGGGGATCCCGAGAGCAGCACCAGGCGGTGTTTTTCTATCTTTTCCGCCGCATCCGCGAAGCCGGTGGGCCGAACGAACACTCCGCTCAGCTCGCGAAGAGTCGCGCCGGAGATGGCTTCGGGCCGGCGAACTCGCTTCTTTGCCAGGTCGATCAGATTCACAATATTCTTGATGTCGCCGTTTCCCAGATGGGTCTGCGCCCGATTGTCACCACTTACCGAGCCGCCGACGTTGCCTGCTCCACCGGATTTTCCTGCCCCGCTGACATTACCGGTGTTCCCGGCCCCCGGTGGTTCGGCGGCGGCGGCCGCTGCGCCGGCGCCGGCTGCTTTCTCGTCCGGGGGCACATTACCCGGCGGTTCGTGCGGCAAGGTTTCATCCGCTGGACTGGCGCCAGGCATAAGACTCCGGATGTCAGTCATCGTGTGCGCCCTCCACGCCCGAAGTCCCCTTTTCGTCCACGGCTCCGGGGTCCGGGGCCGGGGTCGGGGATCCCTGCGTGAAGTTAGAATCACCAAAATTAGGGCGGTCGAGCGGCGCGGCGAACTGGTGGCCCTGGCCATAGTGTTCCGGGCCATGGTGCTCGGTACGCGGCCCGATCTGCTGGTCGCCGCGTGGGGCGTGGGTATCTCTACGGGTTGTGCGGATCGGACCAGACGAGGTGTTGATGTCACCGATGCCCATGTGCGTCTGCGGCCGATTATCCCCGAGGACCGATCCGCCGACGTTGCTGATACCACCGATATTTCTGATACCGCTGATATTTCTGGTAACGCCGCTCTGCCCAAGGTCGGCTCGGCTACGGTCCGATGGCGTGGAAGCCTCGGCCACCGCCTGCGACGGTGCGGGTAGAACCTCGGGAACGCGGAAGCCGCGGTGCAGCAGGCCGCCCGACGGTCTCGGCACATACAGGTACGCCTCGTCGCGGTATGTCTTCACCTCGACGGGGGCCTTCACGAACAAGGAGTCGTCCAGCCCGCTGTAGCCGCTGAGCACGGCGTCCTCGTAGGTCCGTGACGACAGGATCGCGGCCACCAGGGTCGTCCGGGGATTCGAGTCTTCCAGCAGGTGTCGTACCGCGGCGGCGTCAAGCTGGCGGTGCAGGGCAATACGGGCCGCACCGCTGCCGTCACCCAACCGGTTCATCCCCGAATCGGTCGTCGATCCCACGTGCAGGCTCACCCGCATCCGCAGCGGCCGGTCGGCCGCGGCAGGTGCGACGTGCGCGACCTTGTTCCGGTACTCCAGCTCCTGCTGGAGGTTGTCCAGGAACGGGTGGACGAGCAACGGCAGCATCGAGGGCTCGAAGCCGAGCACGTACCCGTCGCCGGTGGTGTCGGAGAAACGTTCCATCGATGGTGATTCGGACCAGCCGGAACGCGCGAACGCTCCGGTGAGGATGTCCGGCACCGCCCGCGTCATGTCCTCGTGCCAGCGTCCGGGGTAGCCGCTGAAATCCTTGATGTCGACGACGAGCAGGGCCCGGTAAGGGGGCATTGCCATGCTGTCGGTGCCGCCATGGACCGGTGTAGAGGCCATCGCTGAATCCTTCGCGTTCGCGGGAGAGCACGGATGTCGTGCCCGTGTTCTTCAGCGTCGCGGCGGAAGAGTGACAAAAACGTCCATCGACGGACGGTTCAACGGTGGCACGGACCACATCTCGTCGGCCCACCGGCTCCCGTCAACGGAGAACCAGCGGACGACCTGGAGCCCGCCGGGCCAGACCGGCATGCTCAGCCGGTCGTGATGCCCACCTCGGCCCGCAACCGTGAGATATCCGCCACCGCGAGCCGTGGCCCCGGCCTCAGCACCTGTTCCTCTCGCAATGCCGCCACATGTGCGGCCACCGTGCTCCGGGCGAGCCCCAGGGACTCCGCGACGGCATCGAGCGAGAACGGCACCCGCATCGGATCGGGCAGCTCCGGTCCGGCGAGGGCGACCAGTTCCAACAGCAGGCGGGCGACCCGCTGCCGCGGCGAGAAATGCACGAGCTGATGCTGATAGGGAACCGTTTCGGACAGCTTGCTCACCACGTAGTCAGCCAGCGCTCCCTGAACACCGTGCCGCCGCAGGAAGGAGTCGAGCGTGGCGGCGGAGACCCGATGCGCCTCGCATCGATCGATCGCCTGCACCGTGGCGGTGCGTCCGGTTCCGATTCGCGCCATCTCACCGATCATGTCCCCGGGCGAACGCAGCGCCAGCAGGAGGGCCGAGCCCTCCGCGTCCACGCGCACCACCTTTACCCGGCCGGTGGTCAGCAGAAGCAGGAAATCATCTGAATCGCCCTGACGCAGCAGCACCTGCCGCGACCGGAAATGGCACCGGGAACCGCATGACAACAACGCCTGCCAGAGACGGTCGCCGAGGATAGCCTGCATTCCCCGCCGGGCAGGCCGGACAGAATCGGTCATCCTACAGAAGTATCGCGGATCGGGCCCGCATTCGGCGCCGCCACCGAGAGGATGCAGCTGAGGTGACCGACCAGCGGTCTTGTCCGATCAATCCTTTCTATCCGGTTCGTCCGGTTCGCTCTCGGCCGCGATGTACCGATGTACCGATGCGCCGCGCCGCGGATGGTCGAACTGCTGCCATCCGCGGCACGGTGCCCGGCTCCCCCTGCCATCGGCGCAGGGCCTCGTTCACCGGCCGGGCCGGGCCCCGGGTGGACGGGTTACTCGACTACTCGACGCCCTCGAAAATCCAGCCCCTGTCCTCCCTGAAGATAGGTGACAGGGCAACCAGCGGCGGGTAGATGAGCGCCGGGTGAAGTCCCAGGGTCAGTTCATTGTCCGGGACACCGATGGTGAAGGTACCCGACTGGGGACCATCAGCGATCTTCCATTCACGCGGCTCCGGGAGCACACGTACCCGCTCGAATGTGTCCGGGTCACCATCGAAGCTCACAAAAGCCCCGCCGGACGGCTTGCGGATCGTGTAGGTGTCGTCGTTGGCGCGCCGCACCTGCCACACCTGCCCGCCGCCGTTGCCGTCAGGCAGAAGGACGAGGTTGCCCCCGCCCAGGTCGGTGAGGGTCTGCTGCCCGGCGATGCTGATCCGGTAGATGCCGTCGATCACACTTGCCACGCTTGGCTCCTCTTCCGTCAAAGGAACAACTGGTCACGGTTGTAACCAGCCGCGATTGAGAATGTTGTTGCCTGCACCAGAGTCAGAAGGAAAATCTTCCCTTTGATGACATGACGAGACCCTTTTTGGCGGTTCGATGAGACAGGAAAGCCCTGCGATGGAGCACTGGACGAGCAGACCGTGGTGGCACCGGACAGCCAGGACGCTACCACCATCATGCCCGCTGGTGCCGGCGTTTCGGATCAGCGGCACACACTAAAAATGCAGATCAAGACCCGACTCGCGCCGTCCACGTATCCAACGATATCTTCGCACACCAAACCGCGCTTTGTGGCCGGACTTCGCCCTCCTGTTCCCCCCGACGTCCCACCAGCCGCGCCGGGCGGCGTCCCACCGAGCGGTGTCCCGCCGCGCCGCGGCGCGGCGGCGCACCGGTGGCGCGAGCCCCGCGAGCGCACCGAGGGCGAGGGCCGCCGTGTGGCCGACCGCGTCGAGCTCCCCACGGCTCACCCCCTTCGTCATCACGGGGAGTACGACGACGAAGGTCAGTGACGCCAGAGCGCGCAGCGACCGGCGGGAGGGCAGCACCACGAGCGCGGTCAGGGCAGTCGCCACGACATAGCTCGGCCCGACATCCAGGACGTGCAGAGCGGTCCGCGGCAACCCGCCGGTGACGACCCGCAGGTCCAGCACACCCTGGGAGATCAACGTCGCCCCGGCATGCCCACCCAGCACGACGGCCAGCGCGGTGGCGCCTCCCGCCGTCGCCTCCAAGCCGCCCACGGCCAGGCCCGCGAACATGAGCCACGGCGCCAACGGCCCCTCGGGCAGCCACGGAATACTGCCCACAAGCACCCCGAGGGGATGGTGGCGCATCTGGTCGAAGGTTGTGCTCATGGCCCACTGCCAGCGGGTCGCCGTGGCCGGGTCGACGTACTGGAACACCCGCGCCGCGACGAGGGCGCCGAGCAAGGAGTCGGTCACCGGGAACCGGCCTACGGTCACCGGCAGCCGCCGCACGCCCGACCACGGGCGGCCCGGGTTTGGGCTGGCGGCGCCCTCGGCCCCGTGAACGTGCTCCGCGCCGGCAGGGCCGTCGTCACCTCCGGCGGGGGCCGGTGTGCGGACGGTCATGGGACTCCGGCCCCCGGTCCACCTCGGATGTTCTCCGCCGGCGCGGCCCATCCCCGCTGATCGCCCCGGCCTGGAATCGAGCACGCCACGGAACACTCCCGCCTGACGAGAAGCAGGGCCCATCTGAAGAATGTCTTCGCCCGGCGCTGTCATTCCCGGCACCGCAGCGGCCGACCAGATGTGCCGACGGTCGCGCCGGGCGGACGGTCACGCCGGGCGGACGTCGGACGGTACCGCCCACAGCAGGCTGTCTCGAAGCGCCGGACGCCACACGCCGAAGTCGTGGCCGCCGGGGCGCAGCCGCAGCACGACGTCGAAGCCCGGACGCTGCCCCAGGGCGCGGGCCATCGCCTCCGTGTCGCCCAACGCCTCATGATCGCCATGCCCGCAGTCCAGCCACACCCGCATCGGCGGGAACGGTGGGAGCGTCGCCGCGTACCGGGCCGGGGTGTTCGCCGCCACGAACAGAGCGAGATCGGGCCGGTTCCCGAACAGGCCGACCATCCCACCGTCGTGGGTCGGTTTCGACATCCCGGACATATCAATGATCGTCTCGACGAGGTCACGGTGGCGTAGCCCGAGGTTCAGCGCGCAGAACCCGCCGGCGGACATTCCGACGAAGATCCGGTCGGCTCGGTCCGCGATGGCGCGCAACCGCCGGTCGACCGTCGAGATCACGTCGTCGATCAGATAGGTCTCGATGTTCTCGCCGGGCCGGTCGACGCATTCGCTGTCGTCGAGCCAACCGTGGCTCAGGCGCGGGGCGACGAGGATCGCGGGCCGGCCGACCCCGGCGAGAAGCGCGCCGACCTGCGCGGCCCGGCCCGCCCGGTACCAGTCGACCGGCACCCCCGGCGAGCCGTGCATAAGGTAGACGACGGGGAACCGGACGTGCGGTTCGGTGAAGTACTGGGGCGGAAGGTACACCAGTGCCTGCTTTGCCTCCTTCACACCGAACCCGCTGTGCGTGCCAGGGACCAACAGGTCGATAACCGATCCGTCCGGGTGCGGCGGCGCTGGCGCCACAGCCTCCCGCGCCGACCCCGTCGGCCAGGACTTCACCCCGATGACGTCGTCGACCCGCGGCAGGTAGCCGTAGTAGGCGTTGACCAGATCCGCCGCCGTCACCAACGTGAGCAGCATGGCGAGGATGCCCATCCCGAACGCGGCGGGGCGTCCCACCCGGTTCCGATGCCCCGCCCGGCGCCGGTGGGCCAGCCACCCGCAGCCTGCCCAGCAGGCGAGCGACATTCCCGCCAGGGACAGCAGGAACCACTTCCCGATGACGACCAGAGACCCCAAATCCACACTCCCCTGCGAGTGTGTCCACGGCGTGGACGGCGTGGACAATATGGACAATATGGACGACGTGGACTGAAGGTGATGGTCAGCCCGGCCCGGGGCCGGTCGAGGTGTCCTTTCTTCGGGCACGGTGATGGAGGCCTGCCGTTCCAGGCCGGGATAGTCGGGATAGCCCGGATAGATGGTCGCGCCAGCAGGGCCAGACCAGGAAGGCCTCGGCTTCGAGCATCGCCAAGGCGATCCGTGGTAGCTCGGAACTGGCGGGGTAGCAGATATAACGGGGCTGCCAGGTGGGTTGAAATTTGGCGTTGAACCGGTACAAGCTATCTATTTGGAACCAGCGGGACAAGAATATTAACAGGGAACGCCAGCAGCGGATGACCGGCCCGGCGCCCAGGCGCTCGCCGCGTTCGAGTGCGGACCGGAAGAACGCAAAGTTCAGCGACAGCCGTTCGACGCCCAGCTCGCGGGCCTGGCGCAGGGCGCTGACGATGAGGAACTCGTTCAGCCCGTTGTCGGCGGTCCGGTCCCGCGTCATCGCGTCCAGCGACAGGCCGTTGGGGCCCCACGGCACGAAATGCAGCAGGGCGCGCAGCCGGGGCTCGGTGCCGGCCGCGTCGGCATGCGACGCGCCGTCCCCGATGCCGCTTGTCGTGTCGTTCGCCGGGTGGCCCGGAGCACCGTTCACCGGGTCGTCCGCGTCATGGGGACCCGCGTCATGGGAGAAGGCCATCACGGCTACGCAGTCACCGTCCGCGCCGCCGCCGAGGCGGCCGAGCGCCATCGAGAAGCCCCGTTCCGTCTGGGTACCCCGCCAGGCAGCGGCCTGTGCCTTCAGCCGCGCGATGTCGGCCGGCGCGAGATCGCCGACCCGCCGCGCGACCGCGGTGTAGCCGGCGCGTTCCACCCGGGCGACCGCCTGGCGAACGTTACGCATCGCCCGGCCCTCCAGCGTGAACGACTCCGTGTCGACGATGGCCTCGTCACCGAATTCCAGCGCGCACAGCCCGGCGCGGGTCCAGGCGAAGCCACCCGCCTCCGAGCAGCCGAGGACCGCCGGCGTCCACGCATGATCAGCCGCCTCACGCAGGAACTCCCTGATGGCCCCCGGCCAGGCCTCCCGGTCACCGAGCGGGTCTCCGCTGGCCAGCATCACGCCGGAAACCACCCGGTAGGCCACGCAGGCCTTGCCGGTCGGCGACCAGATCACCGACTTGTCCGACCGCAGCGCGAAGTATCCCAGCGAGTCGGCCTTGCCGTGCCGGGCCAGCAGGGCACGTATCCGTTCCTCGTCGGAGTCGGTCAGCCGGGGCCGGGGCTCGGGCGGTCGCAGCGCGAGGTAGCCGGTGGTCACTATGGTCAACAGGCCCATCGTCAGCAGCACGCGGGCGGGGAGGTCGGAGAACCGGTCGGAGGTGAACCGTAGCGGACCGGGGATCCCGACGAGTCCCTCGACGATCTGTTCGAACTGGGCGGACAGCGAATGCGGGCCGACGATCCGGTCCTGACGCATATAAAGCAGCAGGAACCCGATCCCGATCGAGACGACGGTGAGCAGCAGGCCGACGCCGAGCGCCCGCCAACGCGTCGACGGGTCGCCCTTGGCCCGGAACTCCCCGTGGACCAGCAGCAGGGCGATGAGCAGCGCGGCCGATCCGGCCGCCTCCTCGTAGTCCAGACCCTTGGCAACGTGGAGCACGATGCTCACGCCGAGCAGGACCAGCACGGCCCGCCAGGCCCGCCGCTTGCGGCGGCGCAGCCCCGGCGTCAGCAGCACGAGCAGCATGCCGACGACGACGGTGAACGCGGCGGCCTGCTGGGAGGCCGCCGGGGGCAGGAGCACCCGCAGGTCCTCCAGGCGGGAGCGCCACTCCGGGGTGACCGCGGAGATGACGTCCACCAGGCCGACAACCAGGGCCAGCAGCGCGGCGATCCGAGGCGCCCACGGCTGTTTCCAGGGGGGCAGCACGGGCATCCGGCCGCTCTTCCTGCCGGGACGGGCGCCGGGTGATGTCGTCGGCGGCGGGGCAGATGACGGCTGTGAGGCAGACGACGGCTGTGAGGCAGACGACGGCTGTGAGGCAGACGACGGCTGTGAGGCAGACGGGGCACGCGGTGCCTGGGGGGCAGGCTGTGCGGGAGGGACGGGAGAGGCCGCTGACCCCCGACCGACCGGACCAGACCGGGCGGACAGGCCCCGGCGGGCGCCGGGCCGCCCGGGTTCCGGCCGCACCGCCGGGCGTGGCCACCACCGGCGCCGGATGACGGCGCGCTCGTTCGCCTCGGGCAGCGCGTTCCCCCCCCGCCGCCCGTCGGCGGGGCGCCCGGCCGAGGTGCCCGATGCCCCGGTCCCGCTCGAGATTCTCATGATCCCTATCGTCTCCCGATGGGTCGCTTGCTATGGCGCTCAGGACCTGGAGACGATAAACCGCCCCGTCACGGACGTTCCTCGTGCCACCCGATCGTAGCCGGGCCGAGTCGCGGGGTGGTCACGCGCAGAAGGCGCCGAGTCGTGGACGAGGGCCAGGCGGGTGTCCCCGGGCCAGCAGGGAAGGACGACCTGGACGATCTCCGCCCGAACGTCTAGACACACCCAGCAGATCAGCCCATATGCGACATTTAGGCAGTTAACTCACTTATCTAGCTCACTTAGCTACTCCCATCCGGACGGAGGTGACCCTGTGAGGTCGATCCGCGGTCTACTCATCCTGCGCTGCCGCTGCGGCCATGCGCGTCATGACCACGAGCACTACCGGCCCGGCTCGGATTGCGGCCGATGCGGGTGCCCGGCTTGGACCCTGTGGAGGCGACGTTGGCGCCCCTGAACCGTTGGCGCCCCTGAACCGTTGGCACCCCTGAACCCAGGGTAAGACAGGCAGGACGCCGATCGACCAGATCAGCCACTCACACAGCGTCACCTCCTGCTGTCCTCCGGACACGATCAACACCAGGTCACACGTCATTGGCCCTTGTGGCCCTCGGCGCCGATCCGCGCACCGGCTCAGCTCATGATTTCCGGGCTTGGTCTCGGCCCATCCTCCTCCCGATGTGAAACTTTCTGAGGATGCCGGCGACCGACAGCTCGGTGTCGAGATACCACGTGCCGACGATTACCCCCCCGATGAGGACGACACCGAAACCGATCAGCCACGACAGGATGGTGAACACGACCCCGATCCCGCCATAGCTGCGCTCGTTCGCCACGATGGAAGCCGAGAATGCCAGCCGGCTGACGACACCCAGACCAGTCAGGCCGATCGTCGTGAACAGGGCTGTCGGCCACGAGTCCCGCCAGCTCATCCGGCCGATGGTGAGTACCCGGACCCCGACCCACAAGAAGAGCACCAGGATCACGGTGGCTACCAGGCCGTAGCAGACCTGACCAGCCACGGTGCCGGTGAGCAGCGCCCCGAGACTCGTGGTAGCGACGAGAAAAAAGATCAATCCGCAGAGCCAGCCGACCTGGGCCAGTAGGCCGCGTAGCCCGAATGGCTTCAGCCTGAAGACCCGCACATAAATGGACTGGACGGACGCAGCCAGACTCAGTCCGCCAACTATCAGCCAGAGCGCTCCCAGTACTGTCCAGCCGGTGAGGACGGTTCCGCTCCGCGGGGTAAAGATTCGTTCCACGGCCATCGCCGCATCATGGCTCAACCCCATGCGCGCGATGATTATGTCCGCCGCACCGCCCTGCCGCAGTGGCGACAGCGCCGCCAGCGTGATGACAAAAGGAAAGAAAATCAT
This sequence comes from Frankia sp. CeCAU1, assembly GCF_977971845.1. Classification (NCBI taxonomy): domain Bacteria; kingdom Bacillati; phylum Actinomycetota; class Actinomycetes; order Frankiales; family Frankiaceae; genus Frankia; species Frankia sp. CeCAU1. The sequence goes on from NZ_CDWWXA010000089.1 coordinate 17,533, forward strand.
CATGATCATCGCGGCGAGATTCATCGCCCTGTTAATCAGATCCGCCTCATGTAGTCTGGATGCCAGGTCTCCTACCGGGGACTGCCCCGCACGCACCCGGGCCGTCCCGACGCGCGCACAGAGCGTTCTGATCGGCCGCCACGGCGCGCCGCTGCGGTGAGCGCCAGCGCCGCCGGACGGCCGCGACGCAAAATTGTTATTACTCGTACGCCAGCTCCGGGGCATGGCCTCCTCCCCACAGCACCGGGTTCATCGCCGGATCCGCCGAATGCCCTGTGTGCGGCGCTCGCCCTCCGGGGCGGGGACTCAGGCAGCCACTTCAGTCGATGATGAGGGCGATGAAAATGATGCAGACGATTATGTTGATGAGCCAGCTGTGAGTGTTCATCCAGTCTCGGACGCGCGGTGCGGCGACTTCTGCCCGTCTATGGAACAGTAGTCGGGCAAGCAGCGGCAGTGCCGCCACCGTAACGGTCAGCCCGATGAACGGGAGTGCTGCCGCATAGGACGCGTTGTTCTGCTGCAGGTGTATTCCAACCGTCATCATAATCACGATGTCCGAGGGCATCAGCAGAATGACGAACAGTCCGACTTGGAACGCCTTCATCAGATCTGCCGCCATCAGCGTCGTCAGCCATTTCGGCGGCTCCACCGTTTCGCGCCGCACCCAGTTCTTCACGGCGGCGGCTGCCAACAGGCCCACCAGTACGTACTGGATGATCTGGCCGGCCGAACCGTTACTCCTCGAACTGCCCAGGTCGACAGCGCTGTCCAGCAAGGCGGCGAGGCCCATCATGACGGCCACACCGGTCGCTGTCGCGGCCGCCACACCGGCCAGGAACCCCAGGGATACCCGCCCGGCTCGTGGCGTGGTAACGAAGATGATCGCCGACATGATCTGTGGTCCGATCATCATGGTGATTGCCAGCGGGAGAATCTGGAGACCGTCCATGGATGCTCCCCACCGCTTGACCATGATGATTCACGCGAGAATCCTAGCCCTCTCGCGCTCGAACTCCTGGTCGTTGGGCAGTCCGCGGCGGTGCAGGTCTTCGAGCTTGGCCAGCTCGTCCGCAATACTGGTCGCGCGGGTCGCGGCGCGGATGTAGCCGCGGACCGCTTCCTCGCTCGCCGAGCCAACAGCCGGACCGGGTCCTCCCGGCCCCGCGCGCGTCGGGTGCGCCGATTACCACAGCCATTACCTACCGCCTGTTCGCCGCGTCAAACCCAGCATCACCCGAAACTCACCCTCTCGTCTCGGCCTGATGCCGCAGACGGTGGCCGGGGGCACCAGGTGAGCAGGGGCACTGACGGAAAACGGTCGGCTTGGGGTGTCCGGCCGGACTTGCGGGCCTTCGTCTTGGTACCGTCCCACTTCGCTTGAGTTGACCATGATGTACCCACCAGTCGGCCAGGTCCGGCGTGGCGGCAGTCCGGAGCCGGTGCGCGGCTGGCTGCCCTACGACCTCTCCCACGACCCTCCCAACGTGGGATCAGCTGGACGATCGATGGTCATCGGCTGCCAAATGTCCACGCACGGCACTCACCCGTCCAGGGGATCCCGGAAGTGGCGTCAACGGCACGTGGTGTGCTGGCAGGAAGAAGGCCGGCGCGGGTCACGCGTACGGACGGCGCCAGTGCGCGACAGGGGGACCGCCGGATGACACATCATCGAAGTCCACGAAGCCAACCTGACGGCTATCTTAATATATCGCGGTCATCCACAAGAGCGGTGACACCGTGAAAGTGGTCTCGGTCATGAACTACAAGGGCGGAGTCGGAAAGACCACTCTGACGGCGAACATCGGCGCGGAGATCGCCCGCTGGGGAAAACGGGTTCTTCTGATCGATCTTGATCCGCAGGCGAGCCTCACCTTCTCCTTCTACCGGCCGGAGGACTGGCGGGCGCACCTCGCCGAGGGCCGGACCATCAAACAGTGGTTCGAAGCCTGGCGAATGGACGGGCCGGTGCCGGGGCTCGAGGCACTCGTCACCGCCCCCACGGTGGCGAACTCCCGCATCGCGCATAGCGGTGGCCGACTCGGCCTGATCGCGTCCCACCTTGCCCTCGGCGACGTCGAGATGGATCTCGCCGCGCGGTTGGGTGGGGCACAGATCCACCGGTCAACACGCCACTACTTCGACGTCTATCTGCGTCTCGCGGCCGGGCTTGCCACCCTGCCCGGGCCGCTCTACGATCTGGTGCTCATCGACTGCCCGCCGAACTTCGGCGTCATCACGAGGTCCGCCGTGGCGGCCAGCGACCAACTGCTCATCCCGGCCCGCCCGGACGAGCTGTCCACCCTCGGAATCGATCACCTGCAGTCCCGGCTGCGCCGGTTCACCTGGGAATTCAACCAGGTCGCTGATCTGCAGGCCGACCTCCGGCCGGCCGTGAAGAAACTGGAACCGATGATTCTGGGCGTCGTCTTCACAATGGTCCAGTACTACGGTGGTCAGCCCGTCTCGGCGCTGCGGCCCTACATAGCGCAGACCAGAAGCCTCGGGCTGCCCGTCTTCGATGCGATGCTTCGGGAGAGCAACAAGCACTTCGCCGGCGCGGCCCGCGCCCAGCTCCCCGCCATTCTCACCGAGCAGCTCAGCCGGGAACTCGCCTGGGAACTGCAGAGCCTGGTCGAGGAGTTCCTCAAACGCATCCGGACGGCAAACCATGGCTCCTGACAGTCGGCCCGCCAGCCACCCGGGTCGGGATGCGGCCCGTCTCGGGGCTGTTCTCCTGCGCCAGGTGTCCGATCTGCTCGACACCCTGGACGCCCGGCAGCTCGACGATCTCGTGGCGGGTCGGGCGCGGCTCGCGGTCGTCCCCACGGCCACGGCAGCAGACCCGGGCAGTCGTGCCGCGGCGGACGGCTCCCGGCTCCCGGCGTCCGTGGACGTCGAGAAGCTGCACGCGACACTGGTCGCCGCCGCGAGCCGGGAGGAAGCCCGGGAGCACCTGGCCGCCCTGGGCCGGATCCCGGTCCCACAGCTACGGGCCCTGGCGGGCGCCCTGGGTGTCGACGGTGTCGGCGGCAGGGATCCGAAAGCCACCGTGATCCGAAAGATCGTGGACGGGACCATCGGTTTCCGGCTCAGCTCCCGGGCGATGCTGGCCGGGGAATCCGGACTGTAGAGCCGCGTTCTCCGACCATTCTCCGGCCGGTGGAGCCGTCGGCTGGCCCGCTCCCGCCGGTCATGCCGCACCGAGCAGGAGGCCGAATCCGGTCATCAACACGGCGACGGCGAGTACCAGCGAGGTCACGAGATTACGCATGGTGACTCGGCGGGGAGCGCCGTCGAGGTCCGGCTGCGCCTCGGGCTCGCGCGGTGGAATCCGCAGGGCGAGCACGATCGGGTGAAACGGCGAGACACGGTTCGGCGGCCAGGCGACCGCCCGCAGATCGCGCCGTTTGAAGGGGGCATGACTCGCGCATCCGGTGAGCCAGCCGTTGACCGGGGTCTCGCAGATGCCGTCGTCGGTCCGGTAGGCCCGGCAGAGCGTCGGCCAACGGAATCCCAACATCACGGTGATCACGAGCAGGGCCACCGGCAGCGCGACCCACGTGCCCCGCAGGGTGAGCCACAGTCCGGCGGCACCGAAGGCGAGATAGCAGGCGAGATGGACGTGTTTGCGTTCCCGCCGACTCCTCCTCCGTGAAGCGGCCCGGCGGGACCGGGTCGGTTGCCGGCGGCGGGCGGACGTCCGGCCCGATCCCGAAGAAGATCTCCTGCGCGGCGCTGCCATGACCATCCTCCTGTCTGCCCAGGTGCACGGGTGGGATGCGCCGCGGCGTCACGACAGATGCGTGGCCGTCCGTGCATCTGCGCCGACGGTCACGCCCCGCCCCTCGGCTGGCGTCGCTCCGCAATGGTTCTAGCACAGCTTGATGCCTAATTTAGCGCTTATTCCTTGTTTGCCATCACTTGCTACCAAACGTCGATAATAGGCGCATGATGTGTCCGTATAGCAGTCATGTTTTCAGTCATGCTTCTTCGCGACAGATTTCGATCAAGGCTTTGGCGGATCCCGCCGGCCTGTCGATCAGTACGCTGAAGGCGCGGTCGAGATCGGGCAGCGGATACCGG
>NZ_CDWWXA010000090.1:0-11672 GCF_977971845.1 Frankia sp. CeCAU1
GACTCACGGAGGTGGCCGCGGGGGCGGCGGGGTTGCCGGTCACCCTCCCATCCTCGCCGATATCCCCTGGTCCGGGCTCCCGGGTGGGCAAGGAGACCCCTTCGTAACCAAAAATCCTTCTTTAAGAGGAAAAAGCCGGCAAAAAGCTGGACAGCACCGAGGTGAACATGCGAAGCCCGTCGACCCCGGGGCCGGTGAGGTCGTCGACAGCATGCTCGGGATGCGGCATCAGGCCCACGATCGTCCGGCTCTCGTTACAGATCCCGGCGATGTCGGCCGCCGACCCGTTGGGATTCCCGCCGACGTAGCGCACCACAACCCGCCCGGCCGCCTCGAGTTCGGCGAGCACGTCCGGGGCCGCGACATAGCGGCCATCCCCGTGCTTCACCGGGATAACGATCTCCTCGCCGTCCTGGTAGCCGCGGGTCCAGGCAGTGCCCGGCGCCTCGACCCGCAACCGCTGGTCGCGGCAGACGAAGTGCAGTCCCACGTTGCGGGTCAGTGCCCCGGGGAGCAGGCCGGCCTCGCAGAGCACCTGAAACCCGTTGCAGATGCCGAGAATCGGCAGGCCCGCGCGGGCCGCCGGGACGAGGGCCGCCACCATGGGCGAGAACCGGGCTATCGCACCGGCACGCAGGTAGTCACCGTAGGAGAATCCGCCGGGCAGGATGACGGCGTCAACGTCGGCGAGATCGCTGTCGCCATGCCAGAGGGAGACCGGTTCGGCACCGGCGGCCCGCACCGCGAGCGCCGTGTCCTGGTCATCGAGGGAGCCGGGGAAGGTGACGATCCCGATCCGGGCCGGCGAGTCCGCCTCAGTCATTACCACACCCATCGCGATACCCGCCCAGATCCCTCGGAGTCCACTCCCGTCAGCGTAGCCGGTCGAATCATGGGGCGGCCGATCGACGAAGGGCGCGGCGGGGGACGGCGGGAGATGGTGGTCGGCGGGAGATGGTGGTCGGCGGGAGACGATCAGACCGGATGGATGCCCTCGGCCACCTCCGGGCGGGAAGCGGGTCCCGGCCCCGTCCGCGCCCGGCTCAGCCGCGCCCCGGGAGCGCTCTCCTCCCAGGTGAGAGTCTTTTCCAGATGCACGCGGGTGCCCCGATGGGGGCTGTCCACCCGGTGGAACTGCACCCGGTCCATCAGAGCGCGCATGAGAAAGATGCCGCGGCCTTGCTCGGGAACATTATCCGGCCTGGGGGAATCGCCATTCTGGCGGGCTGTCCGATCGAGCTCATCCGCGCTGTCGAAACCGTCGCCGCGATCGCTCACCTCGATGACGGCGACTTCGTTGTCCACTCCCACCAAAACCTCGTACTCGTCGCCGGCATGGGCATGTAGAAGAACGTTGTCGCACGCTTCGGTCAAGGCGATTTCAACATCGTCAATGCATTCTTGATTGACGCCCAGGACCTTCAGGGACTGCGTACAGATACGTCGAATCACGGGTATGGAGATCTCATCGTGGGGCAACGACAGGCTTACTTTGATCTCCATGTCGGAGGGTGTACCCGCGTCACGCATCGTCAACCGAACGACCTACGCCGACGCAGGCTCGATCCGGTCACATGTCATCGGTCATCGTAATCGGTTATTGCGATAGGTTGTCGCAATCGGTTATCTCAATCGGGCGGCAAGGGCCCGGCCCAGCTCGGTGCCCGAGCGCCAGGCATTCTCGATCTTCGGTGTTCCCCAGCCGTCGCCGGCGAGCCCGATCCCACTGCTGGACAGGTAGTACGGCTGTTCGTGCGGACGGTCCGGGCGAGCGAAGGTCCACTTTTGCACATACGTCCAACTGGGTTGCATCGTGATGGTGAGCAGGCGCCGTAGCGCCGCGACGAGATCAGGTCCGGCCGCCGCGGGGTCGGCCAGCCGCGGCCGCGCGAAATCCGGCGTCGAGTGGGCGACCAGGACGGCGGCATTGTCACCCCGGCGACGACCGTCGTCAGCGATCCAGGTAATCGTATCGTCGTCGTGGACGAAGGCTCCGTCGATCGGTGCCCAGCACCGGTAGGGCCAGCCGGCGAGCAGCGCCAGCACCGGCGACCAGGGTCGGCCGGCGAGCTGCGTCCGCTCCTCGGCGCAGGCCGGGTCGAGATGGCGCAGTGCCTGCGGGTCGGGCATCGCGAGGACCACCGCGTCGGCGGCCTCGTCGTCGACGTGGGGACCCGGGGTGACCCGGCGGATCGGTGTGGACTGTGTGACCTGTACCCCGGCCCGGGACGCGAGGTCGGCGACCAGGGAACGCAGCCCGCGCGGGGCGGCGTACCGCAGCGGGCCGGAACGCGGCTCGGCCAGGGTGGCGGTCGGCCCACTGATTACCGACATTCGGTGCGTCCAGGGGCGTACCAGGCCACGGATGAACCAATCGTCCACGACTTCGCGGAACTCCGGCGAGGTGGCGGTGAAGTACGACGCGCCGGAGTCCACGATGCGCCCGTCTATCCACCGTGAGGCCATCCGTCCGCCGATCACGCGGCCCCGGTCACGGACATCCACGGTGATTCCCTCGGCTAGCAGTGCGCTGGCGCAGGCGATCCCAGCAATGCCCCCGCCGGCGACGACGACCTTCGCCACCGATCCCCCCTATATCGAGATGAATGCCGCGGGCGCCGTATGCCGATTGGCCTTTCACCGGTTCCCGCGGCGTCGCCCTCCTGGATGTGTCGCCACGGTGACGGTGGCTTGCGGACGAGCGTTGATGATGCTCGCCATCAGTCCCGCCAGTGCCCGTCCGCCGAACGGCTGTGTTCATCGTGCCCATTGAGGAGGGGTCCGCGTGCGGTATCCGTGGTGATGCTTTCGCAGCGACGGGATAGTCCCTGCCGCGGAAGAGGGTTATCCCTGAACGGGCGCCCGAGATACCGGGGATGTATCTGTCGTCGACCGGGTCTGTCGTCGACCGGGTCTGTCGGCTGTCGGCCCTCCGTCAGCCCGCTCCCGCGACGGGATCGGTGACGTTTGCCGCGGCCACGGCCGCCACCCGGCACCCTCGTCATCCGCCGAGCATGGCTTAGCCTTACCAGCAGGAAGTCCATGACCGCGCGTGACGGTCTCTACCTCAGGAGGTCGTGATCGCTCGCCGACCCGCACCCCAGCGTCCCGGCACCCGCCCGGCACGAGTCGCCACGCCCGGCTCTGGCGGGGGAGCCGCACGGAGCCGTCGCCGCCCGTCCGTCCACGGATCCGATGGTGCCATCCCCGCCGTTGGACCGCGGGAACCCTGTCCCTGCGGGTCGGGCCGTCGTTACAAGGCGTGCCACGGCGAGCGGAACCGGCAGGCTCCCGTGCTGCGCCCGTTCGCGGGCCGCCGCGACGAGCCGGACCTGGTCGCCCTGCGGGAGCTGGTGCCCAGCGCCACCGCGCCGCTGGCCCTGGCGGCGGCCTACCTCGCCGACCATCCCGAGCACGCCGACCGGCGCATCACGCTCTGCACGATGCTGCCGCAGGCCGCCCCCGCCCTGGTGCGCGAGGACGGCGAAATCCTGGTCGCCCTGCAGATCGCCCTTCCGGGTCTGGACGTATCGCGGGACGTCGCCGGTGCCCTGCTCGCAGCACTCGCCGCCGAGCCGGGGAGTGTGATCGACATCCCGCCCGCCTCCGCGCCGCGTCTCGTGGAACAACTGCCCGCGGGACTCGCCGGGTTGCCCCGGCTCACCGACCTGCTGGACCCGGCGCCCCTGGACATCACCGTTCATTCTGGATTCGGATGGTGGCTGCCACCGTCCGACGAGGAGAGCGGTCCGAACCAGGAGGTGGCGGTGATGCTGGAGCGCGCCAACGCCACCGTGGTGCCCACCGTACGGCTCACCTCGGTGCCGGCCGCCTACTGGTGCCATCCCGGTGACCGCTGGCACCTGCGGTGGGCGCTTCCGCTGGCCTGGCCGGGTGCGGCGGGTGCTGCGGCGGGCACCGACTCCGAGGCCGAGGTGGTCGCTCCCATCGGCGCGGGCGCCGACGTCGCCCCCACCGAGGAGGCGTTGCTGGATGCGCTGGCTCGCCTGGCCGCGGCCGAACGTCTCACGGTGGGGGAGGGCTCCAGGTTCATCGGGTTCTTCCGCGCCGCCGGGCTCGTCGTGCCCGTCTGGGATCTCGCGCCCGGAAGCGAGGCGGGTAGCTGTGAGGAGCCGGCCGCCGCGCTGCGGGTGGCCTACCAAAGGGCCCTGGCCGGCACCACGGCACTGACCGCGCACGAACGCCGGGTGCGGGCGGGTCTTGTTGGACGCAGCCTCACCCTGCGCTGACGGCATCGGCGCAGACTGCGGTGCCTGGGCAGACTGCGGTGCCTGGGCGGGATGCGGTGTCGGGAGGATGGAGCGCTGTGAGCAGGGTTGACGACCCGGAGAACACCTTTGACGTCATTGTCGTCGGGGCGGGTCCGGCCGGTGGCAGCGCGGCGCGGGCGGCGGCGAACGCCGGGGCCCGGGTGTGCGTGCTCGAACGCTCGGCGGTACCTCGTTACAAGACCTGCGGTGGCGGCCTGGTCGGCCTTTCGGCGGATCATCTCGGCATCGAACTGACCGGTCTGGTTCGAGCCAGCGTCAGCTCCCTGACGATGACCTGGGACGGCCGCTTCGAGGTCACCCGCGGCCGGTCCGGCGGCCGTCCCTGGATGTCGATGGTGATGCGATCCGATCTGGACGCCGCTCTCCTGGCCGCGGCGGTCGCGGCCGGCGCGGCCGTGCGGACCGGTGCGCACGTGGTGGGGCTGACCGAGAGCGGGCCGGGCGGGACCGGGATCGCCGAGGACACCGGGGATCAGGACGACGGTTGGGTGACCGTGCGTCTGCGTGCGGGGGCGGACCTGCGCGCTCGGGTGGTGGTGGGTGCGGACGGCACCTCGGGTCGTTGCGGCACCTATGTCGGTGTCCGCTGTGACCAGGTCGACGTCGGCCTGGAGGGCGAGTTTGTCGCCGACCCGGCGCGCGCCGCGCGATGGGCCGGACGCATGCTCATCGACTGGGGGCCGGTGCCGGGTTCCTACGGGTGGGTGTTCCCCAAGGGACGGGTGCTCACGGTCGGCGTGATCGGTGATCGTGCCGAGGGCGCCGCGCTGCGCGCCTATTACACCCGGTTCGTCGACCGGCTCGGGCTCACCGACCTGCCGCGCCAGCATGACTCCGGACATCTCACCCGGGTGCGGGCCGTCGGCTCCCCGCTGCGGCGAGGCCGGGTGTTGGTCGCGGGGGACGCGGCCGGGCTCCTGGATCCGTGGACACGCGAAGGCATCTCGTTCGCATTACGGTCGGGTCGGCTCGCCGGGGAGGCTGCCGCCGCGGCGAGTGGGGGCGTCGGTCGCGCGAGGGCGGGCGTGACCCGGGCCGGGGGGGTCACGGATACAAGGCGGACTGGCCCGGGCGCCACGGCGCTCGACGCCTTGGCGGCCTATCCCGCGCGCGTCGAGGCGATCCTGGGCCCCGAGATGGCGGCGGGACGAGAGGTCTTGGCCGCGTTCACCCGCCGGCCGGGCGCGATGCACACGGTCATGGCGGCTCCGGGCACCTTCGGGCTGTTCACCCGGCTCATCGAGGGACGGACCACCATCGCCCGGCAACTGCGTCGTCCCGGCGTGCGGGCGGCGGTGGCGGCGCTGAGCTGCTGAACTGCTGAGCCACTGAGCCACTGAGCTGCTGAGCCACTGAGCTGCTGAGCCACTGAGCTGCTGAGCCACTGAGGAAGCCGGCGGTGTCAGCGGCGTCAGCCGCCCGGGTAGCTGCGGCGTTCCTCGCCGAAGCGTTCGGCTACCGCGCCGGCGATCTCCCGATAGGCCGCCCGCGTCTCCCGTTTCAGGCTCGACAGCACGATCCGTCCCCCGTCGGCCAGATGCGGGTCGAACGGGACCCGGACCACCCGTCGCGTCCGGGCTTCAAAATGCCGTTCCAGCGTGTCGACGTCGACCCGCTCGCCCTGGACGGGGAACATCGAGATCACGGCGACCGCCTCGCGGACATGGTCGGAGTAGCCGTGCGCGTCCAACCAGTCGAGGGTGGCGCTCGCGCTGGACCCGCCGTCGGCGCTGGCGCTGCTCACGATCACCAGCGTGTCGGCCAGCTCCAGCACCCCATGCATCGCACTGTGCAGGATGCCCGTCCCACAATCGGTCAACAGGATCGAGTAGTGCCGTTGCAGTAGATCGTCGACTGCCCGGTAGTCGGCGTCCCCGAAGGTGTCCGACAGCTCCGGATCGTTGGCCGACGCCAGCACCTCCAGCCTCGAGTCGGCCTGTGACAGGTACCTGCGGACGTCCACGTACCGGTGCAGACGCGGAGCGTCCTCCAGCAGTTCGCGCACCGTGTGCGCGGAGGTGCGTGGCACCCTGGAACCCAGGGTGCCACGGTCCGGATTCGCGTCGATCGCCACCACCCGGTCATCGCGCAGGCCGGCCAGCGTGGAACCGACCGCCACCGTCGTCGTGGTCTTGCCGACGCCGCCCTTGAGGGACATCACCGCGATGCGGTGACAGTCGTGCAGCGGGTTCCGGATGCGCGCGAGGAGCCGGCGGTCGCGAACCTCGTCGGGGGACGGACCGGGGTTCACCGCGCCCGCCGAGACCTGGTACACGAGCCTGCGCCAGCCGCGGGACGCCGTCTCCGGGGGAGCGGGCAGCAGTGCGCTGGTGGCGAGCCCCGCCCGGCCGTTTCCCGTCTCCCGGGAACCCGTCTCCCGGGAACCCGTCTCCCGGGAACCCGTCTCCCGGGAACCCGTCTCCCGGGAACCCGTCTCCCGGGAACCCGGTCCCACCGGGCCACCGGCCCGACGCCGGCCGGCCGCGGCCGATGGGTCGTGCTCCGTCCGGAACGATTCGTCGTGGGCCCGGCCGCCGTGGGCCTGATCGCCGCGGTTCGGATCGCGGTGCCGCCCGGTCCCGGCCGGTCCGCCGGGCGACCCGGCCGGCTCGGGATCGCGTAGCCAGGAGGGGATGCGGCCGGCTTCGGTGGGCGTGCGGGCCGGGCCGGTGTACGGGCCGCCGGCTGCCTTACTTCCGGTTCTCGACCGGTCGGGCGGTGGCGCGGGATACTCGGTCGACGGTCGATAGGTCTCGTATCGCCCATCCATCTCGCCGTACGGCCGGGGAGCGGCGGAGTCGAAGTCCGCCCGTCTCATCGCGGCGGTCTCCTCCAGAGCGGACGAGTTCGCCGCCGCCACCGGCGGCGTGCTCCGCCACGGATCATGGCGCTCGTCCCGCGGGGCCGGTGGCGGGGACTGGGCGTACGGGTCGGCCGGTGGCGGGTTCAGCGGTGGCGGGTTCAGCGGATCGCCCCGCCAGGCCCGGGTCTCCCCCGGCGGGGGCGGCGGGTACGCCTGACCGAACGCCCCGCCCGGATTCGGGGGGAACTGGTCGAGCAGCGGATCGAAGGTGCGGGTCTCGATCGGCAGCATCCTGCCGTTGCCGTTGGCACTCTCCGTGCCTCGACGGTTCATGGCCGCGGACCCGGGCGTGCCCCGATCGGTCCAGCCAGCCGGGCCCGCCGGGTAGGAACCAGCTGCCTCGGAGCCCGTGGCCGACATCGGATCAACGCGGCGCATCGACGGCCAGGTATCGGAGACGGCAGGGGACGCCGCCGGGGCGGCGGTGCCCGGCCGGAAGACGGATGCCGCCGGCTCGGGGCGGTAGGGGCCGTCGACCGTCCAACCGGCGGCACCGGTGGAGCGCGGCTGCGCCGGACCGGTCTGCCAGTGATCCGGGTCGGCTCGGTCGGGGGACGGCCGGTCGGGAGACGACCGGCCGGTGTCCGTCACTGCCGGCAGTCGGCTCGCCGAACGGGACGGCTGCTCGGTGGTCGGCGGCGGGGACCCGACGCGCCCGCCACGCTCCCACGGCCCGGGATTCGCGGGGTCCCGATCTCCGGCATCGCCGACCCGGATGGCGCCGATCTCCCGAGGATTATCGTTCATGATCGTTCTCCGGGCAGCACACCACCTGGTTGATCCCCGGGGCGGGCATTCCCTCCGTCGTGTTCAAGGGCCTCCCCTCCGTTTGGGCGACCCAAGCCATGAGGCCGGGGTGATCTGACGACCACGCCCAGGACAGCGGTCCCCGGTAGCCCGCGTTCGGAGCCGAGCGTCCGGCACGTGGACGTGACCCGCCGGACCGGCCCGACAGGTCTGACCAGAATGACATGTGGTTCCGTGGACCGCACGGCCCGGCCGGTGGAAACGGTGTGCCTCGTGTGGTGCCGGCCCCGGGGGCGTCTCCTCCCCGGGGGCCCTGACAGCGAGGGTGATGAGGGAGGCGTCAACGGTAGGGGGACCAGCGGACGCCGGTGTCGCCGGAGCGCAGGCTGTCGATCCTGACCCGGAACTGGGCGGCCACCGTCGCGCTGCTCCCCAGGATCGGCACCACGCTCGTCACCAGCTTCAGTTCCCGGACCGCCCGCAGGACGGCGAACCCGTCCCAGGTGGTGACGTCGAAGTCGTAGCCCCGGGCCAGATCGAGGTGGGCCTGAGGATCATGACCGAAGCGTAGCCGGCCGACCGCCACAGGAATCAGGTCCCATTCCGCCGGCCCCAGGCAGGTGGCGTCGAAGTCGCAGAGCAGCGCGCGGCCGTCCGCGGCCCGCACGAGGTTCGCCAGATGCGCGTCCCCATGTATGACGACCCGCGGCAGCGCGTAGCGGATGGTGGGCAGAGCCGCCGCGATCCGGCCGGTCATCTTCTCCAGGAAACGGCGGTCGGGCTCGGGGAGCGCCTCGGCGTCGGATAATCGCCGGCGGACGTCGTCGAGGGGATCCCAGCATGGCAGCGGCGGTTCCGGCGGCGCCAGGGTGTGCAGACCGCGCAGCGCGCCGGCCAGCTCCGCGGTGTCCGGCGCCGGACCGCCGGGCGGGGTGCCGGGTGGCGTCGCGTCGGCCCAGACCGTCGCGAGGAAGCCGGCCGCCGTGACCGGGGCCGGCACGCCGGGGAGCAGCCGGACGGCCGGGACGTGGTTCTCCGCCAGCCAGCGGGCCACCCGGACCACCTTGTTCACCCGATGCGCCATCGCGGCCGATCCGGTGATCCGGACAACCGCACCGGCCCGTGGCAGCCGGTACACCGCGTTCACGGTTCTCTTGATCATCATGGCATCCGAGTCGTCCAGGCCGGCCTTGGCGCAGATCGCACCGAGGGCGCGGCGGGTCCGCTCCGCGGTGAACCGGGCACCCTCCGGCGAGCCCGCCGGAGGGTGCCCGCCGTCGGCCACTGCGCCCTCGCACGGTCCTCGTACGGTGGCCGGCGTCAGACCGGCGAGCTCGGCACGGGAACCGCGCGCCCGCCGGGCCGCTGCCGCGCCGCGGAGCGTTGCCACTCCCGGATGAGTACCGCGAGGTCCCGCACCTGGCGCACCTCGCTGTGCGGCCGGGTGGCCGCGAGCAGCTGATCCGCGCGTCCCGAGACGGAGGCCACGGTTCGCCCCCAGGAGATCTGGATCGCCTCGGTGGCCAGTGCGCAGACCTGGTCGAGTTCCAGGCGACCCTGCCGGGCCAGCGCCAGGGCGAGATCGAGGCGGATCACCGACCGGAATCCCGGGGCGTTCATCCCGTCCAGCTTCGGCAGGGCGAGATCCGCGTGTTCCTGGGCGGCCTGTGGTCGGCCGAGTAGACACAGGGCCGTCGTGGCGTTGTAGGGCACCTCGACCGGATTGAACTGGTCGAAACTCGGACCGGGACGGCCCCACTGGTCCGCCGGGATGGCGTCCGCCAGGTCGTACGCCCGGTCCAGGGCCTGGGCCGCGCCCCGCACGTCACCGAGGGCGGCGAGGGCACGCGCCTCCTGGCAGACAAGTCGGGCCCGCACGGCACCGCCACTGACGTGGGTCAGCCCGTCCCGGGCAAGGCGGAGCGCCTCGTCGGGCCGGCCGGCGTAGAACTCGTTGACGGCCGCGACTTCCCGGGCCGAGCCGCGAAGCGCACCCTCACCCACAGAGCGCCCCGCCTGGAACCCGAGCGACGTCAGCGACCGCGCGGTCTCGATGTCACCGAGTTTGAAGGCCGCATCCGCACCCAGCACGGCGACCCGCCCCCGCAGCACGTCGCGCCGGTGGGCGTCGCCGGCGGGGATGGACCGCCGGCTGAGTCGCTCCAGGCCGCGGCGCAACCGCTCGGTCTGGGCCAGGATGTGCGCGGGTGGGGTCGCCTCGTGCGCGTCGAGGAGGTCGTCGAGCAGATCGTCGGCGCGTTCCAGGGCGAGCTGGATCGGACTGGCCGCGAGGACGTCCGAGACCTCCATGATCTGTCCCTCGGCGAGGATTGCGGTCATGACCGCCGCTCCCGCATAGCGATGGAACTGCCTGCGGTCCGAGGCACCGGGGGCCGGAGCGCCAAGGCGTGTGGTGTGGGGGGCCGACAACGGTGTCGGCTGCGCCGGGATCGCTCCGCTCACAGTGCCGAATGGTGCTTCGCTCACAGTGCCGAAGGATGGCGTGCCCGCGGGTGCCGGCGACACATCGGTGGGGCTCGTTGCGGCTTTCGTCATCGAAGGCTGGGGCGGTGGCGCCGGCTCGTAGTCCTCGGGGCGGTCGTCCGGAGGGGTGCGCGCCGGCGGGATGACGATCGACTCGGTGGTCGCCCACCAGGGTGGGAGAGGGGCCGCCCGGCTCGTCGGGACCCAGGCCCCGGGGTCGGGCCCGCGCGTCGGTGAAGATCCGCTCGACTGCGGCATGCCGCGCGTCCTTCCTTCAGACAGCACCACGGTCGTGACCGTGACGACAAGGTAGTGGGGGTAGAGCCCACCGCGAGAAGCGACCGACCGGGGGCGCACAGTGAGACCACGCGCCCGCATCGGTGCCGCGACCGCCATCCTCCCTGACGGCGGTCCGGCCGGATCCAGCGATCAACGGCCGAAGTCTCCCGGCGGTCGTACGACGGCCTCGCTGCCGCCGGCCGGTCGTTCTGGTCGTTCTGGCCTGTGTCTCGCTTTGTCAATAGTAGGAGGGAGGCTGCGCCGGAGGGTGATGATTACTGGTGCGCAAAGTTTCTGTCATCGTGGCTCTGCGTGGTGTTACCCGGAGGTTTCCTTTGCCGATCATGTTCGGCGGGCAAGCCGGCGGCGGTGCGATGCGGCGGTGGAGCTCGCCGGTCGGCGGTGGCGGGATGAGGAAGGGGGGCGCTGGCAGGACCGACAGGATCGCGCGGCGCAGGCTTGTGGATCATCGCCCCGGCCCGGGAGGGTCCCGGGCGACGAGCCGAGGGAGGCCGGGATGCGGCCCGCCGCCGGTTCGCTCCAGAACGGGAACGAGGCGGCAATAGCTTCGTAATCATGACACCTTGTCATGATTACCGAAAAGGTGAAGCTGGGGGGCCCGATGTTGGTCCGATCGGCGCAGGCGTCCATCCCCGCGCTCGGGTCGTCCATCCCTGCGTTCGGATCGGTAGCCTCGGTATCGTGGTCGATGGCCCCCCGACGTGCTTTCCGGCCGGCAGGTCGCGCAGCTGCTGTCGACCAGGCCGGCCGTGGTCGGCGCGCCGTGCCTGATGACCGCGTGGCGCGGTGTCCCGCCGATCCGCTGGTCGGGCCGCGGACGAACCTGCCGTCCGCCGACGCGTCCCTGGCCCGTGAGCTCGATGACCTGGCGCACCGGGCCTGGCCGCCGTTGCGCCAGGTCGAACGGGCCGGGTGGGTGCTGCGCGAGTCCGCCGGATCGTCCCGGCGAGGCAACTCGGTCTGGGCCCGCGGCGACGTGCCCGATC
>NZ_CDWWXA010000090.1:11983-20947 GCF_977971845.1 Frankia sp. CeCAU1
TCGCCGCGGCGCTTGCCACGGTGCGGGATTTCTACACCGCCGCCGGTCTGCCGCCGACCTTCCAGCTGACACCCTTCTCCCGGCCGACCGGGCTCGGCGCGGTCCTCGACGCCGCCGGGTACGACGACACCGGTCCTACCGACGTCTGCACGGCGCCTCTCGCCGGCCTTGTGCGTGGTGCCGACCGGGCACCGGCGGCTGCCGGCTCGGTGGGGATGACCGTCACCACCACGCCGGCGGATGAGTGGCTGGATGTCGCCGGCCAGGTGCTGACGACGTTCAACGCGCAGCGGCCCGGCACGCTCGCGGTGCTCTCGGCGCTGCGGCTGCCCACCATCTACATCACCCTGACCGTGGACGGCATGCCGGCGGCGGTCGGACGCGGCATCGCGGACGACCGTTGGCTGGGTGTCTACAGCATGGCCACCCTGCCCGTGGCCCGTGGCCGGGGCGCGGCCCGCCGGGTTATCGCGGCACTCGCCGAGTGGGCTGCGGGCAGAGGCGCCACTCATGCGTATCTGCAGGTCGAAGAGGTCAGCGCCGCGGCGCGGGGCCTGTACGCCGATCTTGGTTTCCGGCCGGTCTACCGCTACACCTACCGCCGTGCGCCGCTGGATGCGACGTCCGGTGGAGGTCTCCCATGAGCGGGACCGTCGAGGAACTCCTCCTGCCGGGCGGCCTGACCAGGGTGATGGGCGTCGTCAACGTCACGCCGGACTCGTTCTCGGACGGCGGTACCTACCTCGATCCGCTGGACGCGGTCCGGGCCGGGCTGCGGATGGCCGA
This sequence comes from Frankia sp. CeCAU1, assembly GCF_977971845.1. Taxonomy (NCBI): domain Bacteria; kingdom Bacillati; phylum Actinomycetota; class Actinomycetes; order Frankiales; family Frankiaceae; genus Frankia; species Frankia sp. CeCAU1. The sequence continues at coordinate 12,770 of NZ_CDWWXA010000090.1, forward strand.
CGACGGGGCGGATCTCGTCGACGTCGGTGGTGAGTCGACCCGACCGGGCGCGTCTCGGGTCATCGCCGCCGAGGAGATGCGTCGCGTGCTTCCGGTGGTGGCCGAGCTCGCCGCCGCGGGCGTCCGGGTCAGCGTCGACACCAGCCGTGCCGCTGTGGCCGCCGCCGCGGTCGACGCCGGGGCGGTGCTCGTCAACGACGTGTCCGGCGGCGCCGATCCCGATCTGCTCGGTCTCGTCGCCGACCGTGGCGTGCACTACGTGCTGATGCATGGGCGGGGGACCAGTGCGGACATGGCGTCCCGGGCGGTGTACCGCGACGTGGTCGCGGAGGTGGTCGCGGAGCTCGTGGACCGGCTCGGGGCCGTGCTGGCCGCCGGGATCGCCGAGGATCGGGTCATCCTCGACCCCGGCATCGGCTTCGCCAAGACCGCCCGGCACAACTGGACGCTTCTGCGCCACATCGACGCCTTCGTCACGCTCGGCCGGCCGCTGCTCGTCGGCACGTCCCGCAAGTCGTTTCTCGGCTCGGTACTGGCGGACGCGAACGGCCCGTCCCGGCCGGTCGCCGACCGGGACGACGCCACCCAGGCGACCACCGCGTTGCTGGCCGCGGCCGGGGTGTGGGGCGTGCGGGTGCACGCCGTCCGGCCGGCCGCCGACGCCGTGCGGGTCGTGCGCGCCTGGCGGGACGATAGTGACCGGCGCGGGGACGGACCCGAGGCCGATCCCGGCCGGGCCGTGGATCCCGGCCGCGTGGAAGATCGGGAGGTTCCGTGGGCTCCGCGGTGACGGGCTCCGCGGTGACGGGCTCCGCAGCGGAGGTCGCCTCCCAATCGAGGGCCACGTCGCTCGACCGGATCACCCTGTCGGGGCTGCGGGCTCGCGGCTACCACGGGGTTCTGGCGGCGGAACGGGATCTTGGCCAGGAGTTCGTCGTCGATGCCACGCTGTGGCTCGACCTCTCTTCGGCGGCGTTCCACGACGACGTGACCCGCACCGTGCACTACGGCGAGCTTGCCGAGACCCTTGCCGGGATCGTCACCGGAGAACCCGTGAATCTGATTGAGACCCTCGCCGATCGACTCGTCCGCGCCTGTCTGCGGGACGGTCGGGTGATGCGGGCCGAGGTGACTGTCCACAAGCCCGCGGCCCCGATCGCGCTTCCGTTCGCCGATGTCGCGGTGACGATCGTCCGCAACCGGGTCGACGGCGGCGAGTCGGTGACCGCGCCGGACGCGGCTGCGGGGGTCGCCACCGATGGCGGGTGACCGGATGATGACCCGGCCGGACCATGCGGTGCTGTCGCTCGGGTCCAACCTCGGCGATCGTCTGGGCCGGCTGTCCGCCGCCGTCCACCGGCTCGACCGCGCGCTGGGGGTGCTCGCCGGCTCACCGGTGTACGAGACGGCACCCGTCGGTGGACCCGAGCAGGACGACTACCTGAACGCCGTCGTCCTGGTGCGCCCGGCACCCCCGCGTGATCTGCTCGAGGTCGTCCGCGAGGTGGAGGAACGGGCCGCGCGGGTCCGGGCCGTCCGGTGGGGCCCGCGAACGCTCGACGTCGATGTCATCGCGATCGGTGACCTGCGCAGTGATGACCCCGAGATCCTCGTGCCGCATCCCCGAGCACATCTGCGGGCCTTCGTCTGCGTGCCCTGGCTGGACGTTGATCCCGAGGCGACGCTGCCCGGGCACGGGCGGGTCGCCGATCTGGTCGCCCGGATGGCCGCGGGGAAGCACCCGGCCGGTCTGCGCCGGACCCCGTGGTCGCTGCCGGATCCCGTGGTCGAGGCGGATCCGGGGGCCGGTGCCGTCACCGATCCCGCCGTCGACGGCAGTGACGCCGAAGAGGCGGCCAGGTGAGACCGACCCGGGCGCGTGATCTCATCGCGGTCGCGGTGGCGTTCGGGGTACTCGGGTACCTGCTGCTGTGGTGGGCGTACCGATCGATTCCCACGCTGCCGCGAACAGCGTCGGTGTCGGTTCTCATGATCGGTGCCATCGAGCTCCAGGTCGCATCCCTGACCCGTCGCCGGCTGGAGGGGCGGCGGGGAACGCGGCCGATCCTCCCGCTCACCGTCGCCCGGCTCGCCGCGTTGGCCAAGGCGAGCTCCGTCGTCGGAGCGGCGCTTGCCGGCATCTGGGCGGGTGTGTTCGGCTACACCATGCCCCGCACGGGGGAGTTCCCGACCGCGGGCGGCGACGCGCTCACCGCGGGTCTCGGGTTGGCTGCGGCGATGGTGCTGTTGACCGGGGGCCTCATCCTCGAACGGGTGTGCCGGGTCAAGAAGCGTTAGCCCGGCCCGGCCCGGCTCCGGGCGGAATGTCCTGATGGAACACCGAAAAGTGGTGTGATAACCGATGGGTCGACTGTTCTGATTCGTGTTGGCAGGACTACTCTGGGGTAGATTGCGATATATGACCGTGGTCGGTGTCGGAGTTGTCCCGGGTCACCTCCGTAGGGTGGTGATTGTCGGCGTTGTTCGCGTCGTCGGTGGATGGTGCGGTGACGTGGCGCCCAGGCGCCGGGGGCGGGAAGGGGCGGGTGATGGTCGCTGAGGGCAGGAACTCGCACGGTGGCACGCGCGCGCAGCCGCGACTGAACCACGGTCGGGTGGACCATGGTCGGGTAGATCATGGTCGGGTGGGCGATGGCGCCGATCCCGGCCCACCCGCCGGTCCGGTTCACGACCCGGCGCGGAACTTCTCGGACCCCGTGCGTGACCTCCCTGCCAACGCGGCTCGGGCCGCTCCCCGGTCGGGTCCGGCAGCTGAGGGAACCGCCGCGCCCCGGCGCCGCCAGCCGTCCGAGGGCCGGATCGTCGCGTTCAGCACGCTGGCGACGAGATCCGCCAGGAGGCCCGAGCCCCGCCACTCGTCGCGAGCCGCCGCGCCGACGTTCGACGGACCGGCGTACGGGGACGATCCCATACCGTACGATATCGTACAATCTCATACAGTGACGCCCGCGCAGGTTGATCGGCCGGCCTCGGCCTGGCGGTCCCCGGGCGGGCCGGTCCCGCCCGGGGAGCGGCCCGAGCCGGCGCAGCGGCCCGACCATCGCGGCGGTTGGCCCGACCCACGCGGCGCGGGTGTCTCCCCGCCGGGTGGGGTCGATGCCCCCCGGCACCGACCCGCGTATTCCTCGTCTCCCCCGGACCCGCGCGCGCCGTCCGGGCTGGACCGGGGATCTCTTCCGGACCCGGACGGCTTCTCCCGGGGAGGCGGTCGGCCGGGTTCCGGACTTCGGCCGGGTTCCGGGCTACTGGACGAGGTCAGCTTCACCGGGTACCAGCACGCGATCAGGGACGACGGCCCACGGACCGCCGGGGAACCCCGGCGCGCCCCGGACCGGATGTCACCGGGCGCTGCCTCCGGCAGGCCACGAGCGGACCCGCCGGGACAGGGCCGGTGGGGGAGCCCTGAAGTCGATGGGCCGGATGCCGGCGACGCTGCCGTCGGCGACGCTGCCGTCGGCGACGCTGCCGCCGTCTCGGAGCCGGCCCGCCCGCACGGCCGCGTGGCCGGTAGCCGAGCCCGTACCCGAGCCGGTACCCGAGTCCCGGCTGGAGGGGGCCGCCAGCCGCGTAACCCGGTACTCAGCGCGATTCAGGCGGCGGTGCTCGCGGCGGTCCTCGTCGTCGGCGTCTCGCTCGGCCGGACACTGGCCCTGCCAGGTGACGCCGGGACGATGTCCCGGGTCGCGGACTGGGGACGGGTGAACCATCTGTCCTTCCTCGTGGATCAGTTCGACCGGCGTCGTTAGGGCTTGGACCGGTGCCGTCGGCGGAGATGGGGCTTCGCGGCTCAGGCCCGTAAAAAGTTCGTAAAGATGGCATACAACGCAGAGGTTTGTCGACCAGAGAGCGATTGTTGTCACCGTTGCCGCACTTGTCGCTTTATGGTCTCCATTGAGTATGATCGAAGCAATGTCCAGGTAACCTGCGGATCCTCGGCCACGCGGACCATCCGGGCCGGCGGAGCAGGAGAAGCGGTCCCGGCGAAATTGGTTGCGCCCAGTTTGCCGAATCCTCTTGCATCCGATGGCCCCGGGCGTGTGAAATCGGTATCGGTAGGTCTGTCGCATTCCGTCGACCTCGCCGCGAAGAGGCCCGTCTCGGGCATCCTGGTCGCCGATGTTCGGCCGAGCGCGCGTCCTGGCCTGCCAAAGCATCCAGGGAGGCCACGTGCGTCCAAGACCCGCACCTTCTCCTGCGGCACCCCTGACCGTGAACAGTGGCGGCCAGGGGCGAGTGGGTCAGGACCGGGCCGGGCAGGGCCATGCCGGCAACGGCCGGGCCGGGCAGCTCCCGGACGCCTCCGACGGACCCGGCCGGCTGCCCACCGAGGCCGAGGCCGCCGCGATCACGGCGGCGGTCTTCGACAGCCCGCTGGTGTCCAGGGTGTCGCCGGATGGTCTGCGCATCACCGGCATCCGTACCTCGACCGGCGCACCCGACTGGGCGTTTGCGGTGTTGTCCCCGCTGGGCGGTACCGATCCGGCGATCGCGGTACTGCGGTGGGACACCAGCTGCGGATGGGTGCTCGATCAGGTGGGGACGGCCCGGGTCGGGATCGGCGGTGGAGCGGCCGGACGGCACGACGACCTGCCGCGTGGGGCCATCACCCGTCGCCGCGGTGCCGGTGTCCGCCGCGGTTGTGAATCCGGTATCCGCCCAGGTGACGCGGCACGGCCCGGCTGAGCGACGGCGCCCTGTCGGCCTGGCGCCGCGCCAGCTACCGTCGTGAGGGTGTCGATGTCGGCAGCCGAGGCCTCAGGACAGCGCCCGTGACCCTCGTGGACTGGTTGCGTGCGCTTCCGGATCAGGCGTTGACCCGGCTCTTCCTCCTACGGCCGGACCTGGCGACGCCGCCCCCACCGGACTTCGAGGTGCTTGCGGCCCGCCTGGAGATCCGGGTCAGCGTGGCCCGCGCGTTGGAACGTCTCGACACGGGCGCCTGCGAGCTCCTGGAAGCGTTGACGATCCTTCCCCGGCCGGTGTCCCTGGCGGAGCTGACAAGGTTCTGCGGGCATTCGGAGGTGTCCGAGCCGGTGGGCCGGCTTCGTGACCTCGGGCTCATCTGGGGCGACGATGCCGAGCTGCGGGTCACCGGGATGGTCGTCGACCTCCTCGGCGTGCGCCCGCTGGGGCTCGGCCGTCCCGTGCGAGCCTGCCTGACGACGTACCGGCAGTCCCAGCTCGCCCGGCTCCTGACCGCGGCCGGCCTGCCGGTGCCCCGGGGCGCGGTCGACGAGACGATGACCGGGGTCGCCGTCCGGGAAGCGATGATCGACGCGTTGAGCGACGCCTTCGCGGACGCGGATCGGGTGCGGGAGTGGATCGAGGCCTGCTCCTCCCGGGCGCGGCAGCTGCTGGACCGGCTGGCCGCGGGTCCGGCGCTCGGCGCCACCACGGAGGCGGGCCGGTTGCTGGGGGTGTCCGCGGCCCGAACCCCGGTGGAGGAACTACTTGCCCGCGGCCTGCTCGTCGGATTGGACGAGGAGACCGTCGAGCTGCCGCGCGAGGTTGGGCTGGTCGTGCGCGGCGAGCATCCGGCCGGGGTCCTGCACCCGCATCCGCCCGCGGTCGAGGGAGAGGTCGTCGGGGTGGCGGCGGTTGACGCCGTGGCGGCCCTGGCGGCGGACGCCCTCGTCCGGTGGGTCACCACCCTGCTGGACGCTTGGGGCGCGAGCCCGGTCACTCCGCTGCGCACCGGCGGGTTGAGCGTGCGGGACCTGCGTGCCGCCGCGAAACTGCTCGATGTCGACGAGCGGACCGCGGCCTTCGTGGTGGAGCTGGCCGCGGCGGCAGGCCTGATTGACGCGACCGCGGGGGCCGAGGTCCAGTACGTGCCGACCACGGCCTACGACCGCTGGGGCACCGACCTGGTGGCGGCCCGGTGGGCCGTACTGGTCGAGGGCTGGCTGCGCTCGTCGACCGCCGCCTGGCTGGTCGGCGAGCGGGACGAACGGGGCCGGCAGATCGCTCCCCTGTCGCTGGACGTGCGGCGGCCGGCCGTGCAGGACCTGCGTGCCCAGGTCCTGCGGGCGCTGGCCGCGGCGCCCGCAGGGGTGGTGCCGACCGCGGAGTCGTTGCGTGCCCTGCTGACCTGGCGAGCGCCCCGGCGCGGCGGAATGCTGCTCGCCGGGATGATCGACGGAACGATCGTCGAGGCCGAGCTGCTCGGGCTGACCGGCCGGGGCGCACCGAGCACGGTCGGTCGGTTACTCGCCGCCCAGCTCGACGCGGAGAACGCCGATCCGACGCGGAACGTGGGCGTGCCGAGCCGATCGGCGGCTGGTGATCCAGGGCTGTGCGTCAGGCTTGCCGACGCGCTTGCGCCGCTGTTGCCCGAGCCGGTCGAGGAGCTGCTGCTGCAGGGGGATCTCACCGCGGTTGCCCCGGGCCCGCTGGTACCCCGGGTGGCTGCGGAGCTGGCGCGGATGGCGGATGTCGAGTCCGCGGGCGCGGCCACCGTCTACCGGTTCTCCGAGGCCTCGCTGCGTCGCGGTCTGGACTCGGGCCTGGTAGCGGAGGACATCCACGCGATGCTCGTCCGTCTCGGTCGAGGCGGGGTGCCGCAGGCCCTCACCTATCTGATCGACGACACCGCCCGGCGGCACGGCCGGTTGCGGGCCGGTCCCGCCGCGAGCTACCTGCGCTGCGAGGACACGGCGCTGCTCGCCGAGGTGGTCGCCAACCGGCGTACCCAGGCGTTGGGGCTGCGCCGGATCGCGCCGACGATCGTCATCTCCCCACTGCCGACCGCGGAGATGCTCGCCGGCTTGCACAGCGCCGGGTTCGCACCGGTCGCGGAGGCCCCGGACGGGCGGGTGGTGCTGCGCCGGCCCGCCGCCCATCGGACGCCGGCGCGTCCCCGCGCGGCGTCGGTCGACGTGGCCGACACCCGGATCAACCAGCTGCGCGACGTGGTCCGGCTGGTCCGCCGGGGCGACGACAGCGCACGGGCGGTCCGGGCGGCCGGCGAGGTTCCCGGCATCGAGGTCGGGCTCACCCGGTCCGCGCCGTTGATCCTGGTGCTGCTGCAGGGAGCCGTCCGGGACCGGCGCCGGGTGCTGCTGGGCTACGTTGACCAGCAGGGTGCGCCGAGCGACCGGATCGTGCGGCCCACCGCCGTCGAGGGCGGCTGGCTCACCGCGTGGGACGAACTCAGTGCCGGCCCGCGTCGTTTCGTCCTGCACCGGGTGACCGGCGTCGCTGACATCGACGACGCGTTCGGCGGACCGCCGGTGGCGGCGGACTGGTCGGCCGCCGCGGAGGATCTCGCCGATCCGCCATGAGCCGGGCGGGCCGGTGGGCCGGTACCGGTACCGGTGCGCCCGCTTGCCCGCGGGACCCGCGGTGGTTTCGGTCTGGCTTCGGCCCCTCTGGTTACCGTGTCGGTGGTCGGCTGTACCGTCGAAGGGCGCCGGTGAACGAGCAGCGCGCCGCCGGTGTGATCGTGCCGGTGCTACGCCGGTGGCCCGCACCGCACCGATCGGTGCAGGGCGGCTCGTGTTGGTGGTTCACTGATGGGCCGATACCCACGGCGGAACCTACGGCGGACGGAAAGGGCGGTGGCGGGTGACGGACGGCCCGTTGATCGTCCAGTCGGACAGGACGTTGCTGCTCGAGGTCGAGCATCCCAGTGCTGTCGAGGCGCGGTCGGCCATCGCTCCGTTCGCCGAGCTCGAACGGTCTCCGGAGCACGTGCACACCTATCGGGTGACGCCGCTGGCGCTGTGGAACGCCCGGGCCGCCGGTCATGACGCCGAGCAGGTTGTCGATGCGCTGGTTCGCTTCTCCCGTTACGCCGTGCCGCACGCCCTGCTCGTCGACATCGCCGACACGATGGATCGCTACGGTCGGCTGCGCCTGGAGAACGACCCGGCCCACGGGCTGGTGTTGCGTGCTCTCGACCGGGTGGTGCTCGTCGAGGTGGCCCGGGCCAAGAAGGTCGTGCCGATGCTCGGCTCCCGCATCGACGACGACACGATCGCCGTGCACCCCTCCGAGCGCGGCCGGCTCAAGCAGGTGCTGCTCAAACTCGGGTGGCCGGCGGAGGATCTCGCCGGCTACGTCGACGGCGAGGCGCACCGGATCGAACTGCGCCAGGACGGCTGGGAGCTGCGCGACTACCAGAAGGGCGCGGTAGCCGGGTTCTGGGAGGGCGGG
>NZ_CDWWXA010000091.1:0-20442 GCF_977971845.1 Frankia sp. CeCAU1
GTCCCCCTGCCCCCCGTACCGGACCGGCCGTCCCCCGACCAGGTGACGGCCGCGAAACGGGTCCTGGAGATGGTGCTGCACGACTTCCCCTGGGTCGCCCCCGCCGACAAAGCCAACTACCTGGCCATCCTCGTCTCCCCGATCCTGCGCCCCTACCTACGCGCGCTCACCCCGTTCTGGATGACCACCGCCACCACCGCATCGTCAGGAAAGTCACTGCTGGTCGACATGGTCGGCTCGATCTACGGCAAGCAGCAAAACCCCTGGCCCGGCGGCGAAGAGGAACTCCGCAAAGCCGTCCTGGCGGCACTACGCCGCCCCGAACCGCTGATCTGCTGGGACAACATCGCCGAAGGCACCCAGATCACCTCCGCCACCCTCGCCGGCCTCATCACCAGCGGCGAATGGTCCGACCGCGTCCTCGGCTCCTCCCGGTCGGAGAAACACGCCAACGACCGGCTCTGGGCCGTCACCGGCAACAACCTGCGCCTCGGCGGAGACATGGCCAGCCGCACCGTCGTGGTCCGCCTCGACCCCAACATGCCCAACCCCGAAGCCCGCCCCGACAGCTCCTTCCAAATCCCCAACCTCCAAGCCTGGCTCACCGAACCAACCAACCGCCAAGCCCTCCAGTGGAACCTCCTCGTGCTGGTCGCCGACTGGGTCGCCGCCGGCGCGCCACGCACCGCCCATCTCATGCGCCAGTTCAGCCCCTGGGCCCAGGCCGCCGGCGGCTTCGTCACCCACCACGGCCTACCCGGCTTCCTCGACAACACCGCCGACGTCGCCGAGATGGACGACCAGGCCGCCATGTGGCAGGCCTTCCTCACCCGCTGGGAACAGAAATTCGGCACCAACCACCTCACCTCCGCCGACCTACGCGCCAGCTTCGACCGCGACCCCGACGGCACCGACCCCTGGGACGGCACCATCCCCGACGCCCTCACCGAAGGCCGGCACTTCCCCTCCGCCCTGGAAGTCGGGAAACGGCTTCGCGGCCACGTCGGCCGCTGGTACGGCTCCTATGTCCTGCGCGCCGCTACGAACCGTCACAGCAAAGTCCGGCTCTGGTCCGTCGAAACCCGACAGGACACCCCATGACCGGCCAAGTTCTTCGTCTTTCTCGCCCCGCGTTCGTACCAGGAAGCCAACCACCCCCGCACCACCCGCAAACCCTCGAAACACCCTGTGCCGCAGCGCTTTTCACTGCGGGGGCCACCCCCGCACCACCCCCGCAACCGCGGGGGTGCGCCACCCGCAAGCTGCCGGACCTGCGGGTGATGCGGGTGGTGCGCGGGTGTCCTGCGGGGGTGCACCCCCGCAACAAAAACAGCAGGTCACAGGCCCTGTCTGCGGGGGGTGCGGGTGGTGCAGGAGTCGTCGACCCCTGCTCGGAAAACACGGCCCGAAAAAACATAGAACCCCCCGCCCGCGACCACCCGCCGGCAGTCACAGCGTGTGGCGGCCAGCGCGAGGGTGGTTGGCCTTCCCGCGGGGAACGGCGGCCACCGGCAACGCGGGCACCCCCGCCAACACACCCCCGCCGCACAGCCAAAGCGGCCCGGCGACCCGCCGACCAAGCAACCCGCCGGGACCGCACCCCGCTCGGTCAAACGGAACGAGGCATGGCAATCGTGACCCCTCCAGCAACAGGGCAAAACACCGACGGCGTGGTCTCTCCGGCGGTTTCCGCCGTGACGGCTACAACTCTCGATATGCGCCTGTACCGCATCCCGGAAGCCATGGAGAAGCTCTCCATGAGCAGGAGCATCATCTACCGGCTTCTTCGCAGCGGGCGGCTCCGATCCGTCAAGCAGGGCCGCACTCGCCTGATCCCGGCTGACGCCATCGGCGACTACATCGCGCTCCTGGAGCGGGAAGCCGAGGCTGCGCGATGACCGAAGCCAGCCCGCAGGAGAAGCCCCCGGGCAGATCTGCCGACAAGGCCAAGCGCCGGAGCCGTGGCGACGGCGGCCTGCACTGGGATGAACAGCGCCAGCGGTGGATCGCCTCGGTCACCGTCGGGTACACCCCGTCCGGGCGCAGGATCGTCAAGAAGGCCAGCGGCAGGACGAAGACGGCCGCCAAGGACAAGCTGAAGGAGATCCTGCGAGACCACGAAGACGGCTTCGCGATCGCACCGCACAACTACACCGTGAAGCAGGCCGTGACCGACTGGCTTGAGTTCGGCCTGATCGGCCGCGACCCGAGCACGATCACCACCTTGACCATCCTCGCCAACGAGCACGTGATCCCGGCGCTCGGTGCCAGGAAGCTCCGGGAACTCTCGGCCGATGACGTCGACCGGTGGCTTGCCGAGAAGGCGCGAAGCCTGAGCACGCGGACGCTGCGCGACATCCGGGCGCTCCTGCGCCGTGCTGTCGCCCGCGCCCAGGCTCGCGACAAGGTGAAGCGCAACGTCGTGTTGCTGTGCGGGGTACCGAAGGGGCAAGCGGGCCGCCCGTCGAAGGCGCTCACGCTCGACCAGGCCGAAGCCCTCCTCAACGCCGCTGAGGGGACGTCGATGTACGCCTACATCGTCCTGTCGCTGCTGCTGGGCGCACGGACCGAGGAACTGCGCGCCCTGACCTGGGATCACGTCGACCTCGACGGCAACCCGGACGCCAACCCGCCGATCCCGCCGCACATCATGGTGTGGCGGTCGGTGCGTGCGCACGGCGACACAAAAACCCGGAAGTCGCGGCGTACTCTCGCGCTGCCTCAGCGGTGCGTGGACGCGCTGAGGCTGCACCGCAAGCAGCAGGCCGACGGGGTCTCGCTCGTCTTCGCGTCGGCGGCCGGCACCGAGCTGGACGCGGCGAACGTCCGGCGCGCCTTCCGCCGAGTGGCCGCCAAGGCCGGCCTTGCGGCGAAGGAGTGGACGCCGCGGGAGCTGCGGCACAGCTTCGTGTCGCTGCTCTCGGACAGCGGCATGCCGCTGGAGCAGATTTCCCGCCTGGTCGGCCACAGCGGGACAGCGGTCACCGAGGCTGTCTACCGGAAACAGATCCGCCCGGTAATCGACGAAGGAGCAACGGCCATGGACCGGATCTTCCCTGTCCCGCCGCTGGAGGGATAGTCACTCAGTTTGTCACTCAGGGGCATGATCGCCAATTCGGATCATGCCCCTGACCTGGGTCGGGGTGGCGGGATTCGAACCCACGACCTCTTCGTCCCGAACGAAGCGCGCTACCAAGCTGCGCCACACCCCGCGACCGAGATGAAGCATACCCGACGGCTCAGTGGTCCGACGGGGTGGGGTCGCCGGCCGGTACCCCGGCCGGCACCAGGGTGAGCAGGGTCGCCTCCGGCCGGCAGCCGAGGCGCAGCGGCGCGAACGGGGACGTGCCCAGCCCGGACGACACGTGCAGCCAGGACGACCGCCCGTCGACCTCGTGACGGGACAGCCCGCGAACCCGGGCCCGGTCCAGCCCGCAGTTGGTCACGAGCGCCCCGACCCGGGGCAGCCGGATCTGACCCCCGTGCGTGTGCCCCGAAAGGGTGAGCCCCACCCCGTCCGCTGTGAACGCGTCGAGGACCCGCGGTTCCGGGGTGTGCGAAAGTCCCAACGCGAGCTCAACACCGGGCTCCGGGGGGCCGGTCACGACCGCGAGCTGGTCGCGGCGCAGCCGGGCGTCATCCACGCCACGCAGGTCGATCCGGCGACCGCCGACCTCGATGACCCCCCGCACGTTGGTCAGCTCGGTCCACCCGCTGGCGGCGGCGAGACCACTGGCGAAAGCCGCCCAGTCCAGCGGAGCGCCCCTGGGATGGGCCTCGTCGTCCCGCCGGAGGTAGCGGTGCGGGCTCTTCAGGGTCGGGACGAAGTAGTCGTTGTTCCCCGGTACGAAGACCCCGGGAAACGAGTAGAGCGGCTCCAGCGCGGCAAGCAGGGGATCCCGGGCGTCGGCCGCGGACAGCACGTCACCGGTCAGGGCGACCAGGTCGGGGACGAGCCGGGCCAGGTCCCCCAACCAGGCGAGCTTGCCGTACTGACGGGGGGTGACATGCAGGTCGGAGATGTGCAGCACGCGCAGGGGGCGCGCGCCGGCCAGCAGCACCGGGATCCGCACTCTCCGCAGGGTGTACGCCGTGCGCTCGTACAACCCGCCGTAGGCCGACACTAGCGCCCCCACGGCCGCGACACCCACGAGAGTCCTCGCCGCGGTGTGACGTGCGTTCATCGTCCCAGTCTCACCCACCGCGGGCGGTGACCTGCCGCCACCCGGCCCGGTTCCGCGCGCCGCGCCGCGCACCACCGGGCGCCCCGCACCACCGGGCGCCCCGCACCACCGGGCGCCCCGCACCACCGGGCGCCCCGCACCACCGGGCGCCCCGCCGACGGAACCGGCGTGACCACCCTGCCCGCAGACCATAGGCTCCGGTGGTTATGAGCACCCTCAAGGAACGTCTGCGCGCCGATCTGACCGTCGCGATGAAGTCCCGTGACGAGCTGCGGACGTCCACTCTGCGGCTGGCCCTGGCCGCGGTGAAGGATGCGGAGGTGGCCGGCAGCTCCGCGCGGGTCCTCGACGACACGGAGGTCTCGAAGGTCCTGACCCGCGAGGTGAAGAAGCGCCGGGAGGCGGCCGACGCCTACGCCGCGGCCGGTCGCGGCGACCAGGCGGACCGAGAGCGGGCCGAGGGCGAGGTGCTCGAGGAGTACCTGCCGAAGCAGCTTGGCGACGACGAACTGGCCACGATCATCGACCAGGTACTCGCGGGTCTGGATGTCAGCGGTCCACGAGCGATCGGTCCCGCCATGAAGTCCGTGCAGGCCGCGGTCGCCGGCCGGGCCGACGGCGGCCGGGTCGCCGCACTCGTGAAGGCCCGGTTGGCGGGCGGCTGAACGAGCCGCGTGGCCCGCGTGGGCCGGTCAGCGCAGCCGGCGCCTGCCCTGGCCCCGGCCATCCGTACCGTCCAACGGCCCCGAGCCGCCTGAAGCGTTCAGCTGCCGACGCAGGTCCGTGCCCGGCTGGCCGCCCCCGGCCGGTTGGCCGTCATTCGACTGGGCGAGCGCTCCGAAGCCGGGTAGCGCCGATCCACCCGGCAGGACGGCCGTGCCGGTCAGCCCCCCGGAGATCTGCAGGGTGACCTCGGTGTTGAGCGAGACCTCGCTGCCCGGGGCGGGCGACATCGCCACGACGGTGCCGGGGGGCGCCGGATGCGGGACCGGCTGCGACCTGACATGGAAGCCCAGCTGGACGAGCGTCTGCTCGGCGACCTGCTGCGGCTGCCCGACCACGTCCGGCAGTGCCTTCGTCGGCACCTCGGGTTGGGTGTCGTCCGGGGTCGGCAGCGGTTCGACCGGTAGCCCGAGGCCGGCGATCGTCCGGATCATCGTGCGGGACCACACCTGGGCGGGATATCCGCCACCGAAGACGTTACGACCCTTCACATTAGTCAGGGGATGCGACGTCGGTCCGCGCGGGTCCGCGAGGGTCACCGCCGCGGCGAGCTGGGGGATGTAACCCGCGAAGGAGGCGGTGCTGAACCCCTCCGCGGTGCCGGTCTTGCCGGCGGCCGGCCGGCCGATCTGCCCGTTCCCGCTGGCCGTCCCGTGGTTGATGACCCCCTGCAGCACGGCGCTGACCTTGTCCGCAATCTTCGGGTCAAGCGCCTGCTGGCAGGGAGCGCCGGTGTCGAAGGGAAGCGGCCGGTCCGTCCCGCCCACCCGCTGGGTGATCGCGAGCACGGCCCGCGCGTCGCACTTCCTGCCCCGCGCGGCCAACGTCGCGTAGGCGGTCGCCAGATCGAGGGTGCTGATCTCGTTGGATCCAAGGATGGAGGAGCCGTCGACCCGGCTGATCCCGTCCACCCCCCTGCATTCGGGATCGTTGTTGTTGTGCTGCCGGATCCGGCACGAGGTGACGCCCATACGGCGGGCCACCTCGGCCGTCTTCAGCACGCCCAGCTTCTCGGCGAGCTGGATGTAGTAGGTGTTGACCGATGACCAGGTTGCGGTCGTCAACGAGTAGAAACCGTCCTCGCTGGGATCGGCGTTGCCGTAGCAGTTCTTGCCCTGGGGATCCGGGTTCGGGAAGACCTTCGAGTGGTAGCAGAGGGGGGCGTGCAGCGTCGTGGAAAGCGGTAGTCCCGATTCGAGCGCGGAGATCAGAGTGAACACCTTGTAGGTCGATCCCGGGGAGAACGAGTCCTCGTCGACGGGATAAATCTCCTTGGTGTGGACGAAGTCCGTGGACAGGGCGGCGGGCTGTCCGTCCGCCGTCGGTCCGTAGACCCGGTTGATCGCCAGGGCGAGCACCTGGCCGGTGTTCGGCTGCACCATCGCGACGCTCGCAGCCACCCGGTTCCCGATCGGGATGACCTCGGTAGCGGCCGACTGCGCCGCCTGTTGCGCCACCGGGTCCAGCGTCGTTCTGATCGTGAGGCCGCCCTCGAACAGCAGTCTGCGCGCGTCCTCCTCCGTCGGGGCGAAGGATCTGTCGTTCAGCAGCCGCTGGCGCACGAGGGCGCAGAAGAACGGCGCGGTCGAGTCGGCGCAGGGATCGGCCGAGTGGGGCTGCCGGTTGAGCACCACCTCGCCATCGTGCGCCTGATGAAAGGCCGCCGCGTCGATGTGATGAAGTTCGAACATGCGGTCGAGGACCACGTTGCGCCGCTCCCGTGCCGCCTGCGGATGTATCGCCGGGTTGAAGGCGTTCGGGTTTTTCACCAGGCCGGCCAGCAGCGCGGCCTGCGGCAGGGTGAGCTTGTCGACGTCGACGTTGAAGTAGTGCTGCGCGGCTACCTGGACGCCGTACGCACCATCGCCGAAGTAGGCGATGTTGAGATAACGCTCGAGGATCTCGTCCTTGCTCAGATGGGCTTCGAGGTACAGCGCATAACGCGCCTCCCGAAGCTTGCGCTGGACGGTCTGCTCGGTCGCGGCCTTCTTCGCCTCAGCCGTCGTCGCGGACATCAGAAGAACGTTCTTGACGTACTGCTGGGTCAGGGTCGAGCCGCCCTGGGTGACCTCGCCGTTCTCCCGGTTGGTGAGATACGCCCGGACGAGACCCTTGTAATCCAGCCCGTCGTGCTCGTAGAACCGGGAATCCTCGATGTCGATGATCGCCTGACGCATCACCGGCGGAACGCGGCCCAGGGACACGACCTCACGGTCCTGCTCCCCGCGCAGCACGGCGAGGACGTTCCCCCGCGCGTCGAGGACGCGCGACGCCTGGGCCAGCGGGGGGACCGCCAGGTTGGCCGGCAGATCGAGGAAGTCGTCCGCGCCGCCCTTGACGGTCAGTCCGGCCGCTCCCACCACCGGCAGGGCCAGCATGCCGACGAGCACCCCCGCCACCACGCTGATCACGCCGGCGCCGAGCAGCCGCGTGGCCACGAACCCCAGCCGGCGGGCCGATGATGCGATGGGACGAGGCTTGGGCCGGTCGACGTCGCCGAAGCGGAGTTCGTCAGGCCCGTACGGGCGCCCCGATACACGGTCGCGGGCGGAATCCTCGAACCGCCCACGACCGGGCGTGGGGTGCCCAGGGGGCGCGGTCATCCAGGGACCTCCGTCCAGCCAGGCTGGGACACCCGTCGGAGCATACGGGCCAACATTTGATCAACAAGCGCCACCCCCGCCGCCCCGATTTCCACGAACGCCACAAGGCGGCGGCCCATCGCAGCCGATAATGCCGTGAGCTGGGACGCCGCGGTTCCAGCCCCGGCAGGCGACCCTGCCGGTCCCGGGCGCGCCCCGGACGACCGTGACAACCTCCACACCCACTGCCCCGCCGCCCACGCTCCATACCTCCACCTTCGGGCGTCATCGCGATTCCGGCCCCACAGTAGGGCAATCTCGTCAAAACGGAAACGAAGCGATGAAAAACCTACATTATTTCTGAGTCGATACCTCATTGTCACGCAACAGACATACGGAGGTCACAGACCGCACTACCATGGCGATCCGGATCAATGGCCCGGACTAGTCATTTGGACAACCACCCGTGTGGGGTCTGTGCCGTGGCCACGCCACTCCGTACGGTTTCGGGTCAACGCCACGTCACCACCCGCACGGGCCCCCTGACCCGGACTCGAGAAGAAAGGCAGGTGGCATGACCAGAAGCCTGACCTCCACCGTCAGCACGCCACGCCGTGCCAACACGACCCATCTCGTGGGTTCCGCCATCGACGGCGACTGGACGGCTCACGCCGCCTGTCGCGACCTCGACCCGGATGAGCTGTTCGTCCAGGGCGCCGCCCAGAACCGGGTGAAGACCCGGTGCTTCGGCTGCGCTGTCCGCACCGAGTGCCTCGCGGACGCTCTCGACAACCACGTCGAGTTCGGCGTCTGGGGGGGCATGACCGAACGGGAACGTCGCGCGCTGCTACGCCGCCGCCCAGACGTCACGTCCTGGCGGAAGCTGCTCACGGACGCCCAGGCCGACCACAGATCGGCCTCCGCCGGCTGATTCAGCGGTGGTCCGACCAGTCCCCA
Organism: Frankia sp. CeCAU1; assembly: GCF_977971845.1. Taxonomy (NCBI): domain Bacteria; kingdom Bacillati; phylum Actinomycetota; class Actinomycetes; order Frankiales; family Frankiaceae; genus Frankia; species Frankia sp. CeCAU1. Next base: position 8,447 of record NZ_CDWWXA010000091.1, read on the forward strand.
AGGCCGATCGGATCCTTCGCCGGCTATCCCCCGCCCGAGGACAACGTCGTCCCGGTCCGGGATCACGCACATCCGCTGCCGACCACGTTCTCTCACTCGGATGAACCGGGCTCACTGATCAAGCTGATCAAGCGGTCCGATCCAGCCGTTCGTCACGCGCAAGCGCATCGCCGATCTCCCGCAGTCCGACGAGATCGTGCACGTCTTCCGACAACGCCTCCACCTCCACTATCGGGGTGTCGGGGTGGGCGCTGGTGAACCGCTCCCGCAGCCGCGCCTCCCGGCTCGCCAACCGGACCCGATCGGCGTGGATACGCAGCACCGCGGCGGCAAGCGGATGCTCCCCATGCTCCTCGAGGTTCTCGGCGGCGGCAAGGCTGCGCTCGATGTTGAGCGCCTCGGCATCGCTGTGGTGCATCCGGTTCACGACCAGTCCGGCGAGGGGCATCCCCTCCGCATCGAGCCGATCGACGAAGTAGGACGCCTCCCGTAGCGCCGCGGCCTCGGGCGCTGCGACCACGATGAACGAGGTGCCGGGATCGCCGAGCAGGCGGTAGGTCTCCTCCGCCCGCGCCCGGAAGCCACCGAACATCGTCTCCAGCGCCGCCACGAACTGGCTGACGTCGGTCAGCAGCTGGGCGCCGAGCACCTTGGTGAGGACTCGGGTGAACACGCCGAGGCCGGCGCCGAGCACCTTCACGTACGCCCGCCCGCCGGCCTTCGCCGGCGCGAGCAACAGTCGTAGCAGCCTTCCATCGAGGAAGGCCCCGAGCCTCGTCGGAGCATCGAGGAAGTCCAGCGCCGACCGGGTCGGGGGCGTATCGACCACGATCAGATCCCATGTGCCGGTGGCGTCGAGCTGGCCGAGCTTCTCCATCGCCATGTACTCCTGGGTGCCGGCGAAGGAGGACGACAGCGACTGGTAGAAGGGGTTGGCAAGGAGGGCCTCGGCCCGCTCGGAGGCGCTGTGCGCCAGGACGATCTCGTCGAACGTCCGCTTCATGTCCAGCATCATCGCGTCGAGACGACCACCGGCGGCACCGTCGACCCCGACCACCTCGCGTGGGGTGTTGTCGAGCGCGGTCAGGCCCAGGGCCTGGGCGAGCCGCCGCGCCGGGTCGATCGTCAGGACGACGACGTCGCGCCCGCGCTCGGCCGCCCGCAGCGCGAGCGCCGCGGCCATGGTCGTCTTGCCGACCCCACCCGAGCCACAGCAGACCACGATCCGTTCCGTGTCGAGCATCGCGTCGACGTCGAGCAGTGGCACGCCGGCCGGATGCGGACGCGTCCGGCGCGCTCCCACCCCGCCGCGACGCGCCGCCGGCTGCCGGACGCTCCCCGCTGCCGGCCTTCGCCGCCCGGCGGACGGCGCCCCGGGTTCCCGCCGTGGTGCACCGGGTGACGGGCGCGCGGGGCTCATGCCACCATCTGCTGCGCCCGCAGCATCTCCGCGAACCGGTAGACGGTGCCGAGGTCGACGCCATCCGCGACCAGCGGCACCTCATACACGGGACGACCGAGCCCGGCAATCTCCGCACGCTCAGCCGCCTCCAGCGCGACGCGATCGGCGTGCTGGGCCGCCTCCCAGGCCAGCGCCTCGACCAGCTCAGGGGTGGGCTCCATCCCAGCCTCCTTGATCCCGGCGGCAATCTCCTCCCGGTCCAGCTCCCCGCGCCGGGCCAGACGGGACTCCTTCGCGCGCAGCAGGGGTGGGCGGGTCATGTTGACCACCACACCGCCGAGCGGCAGGCCGGCGCGGGTCAGCTCGGCCACGCCGTCCACCGTCTCCTGCACCGGCATCTCCTCGAGGAGGGTGACCAGATGCACGGCGGCCCGATCGGGCGCCAGCACGGCCATCACGCTGTCGGCCTGGGCCCGGATCGGCCCGACCTTGGCCAGCCCCGCCACCTCCGCGGTGACATTGAGAAACCGGGTGATCCGGCCGGTGGGCGGCGCGTCGAGCACCACCGCGTCGTAGGCCAGCCCTCCCGGGCGGGTGGCGTCGGGCCGGTTGACCGCCTCCTTGACCTTGCCGGTGAGCAGCACGTCGCGAACCCCGGGAGCGATGGTCGTGGCGAAGTCCACCGCGCCGATCCTGTCCAGGGCCCTCCCGGCCCGCCGCAGGTTGTAGAACATCTCCAGATACTCCAGCAGGGCCTCATCCGCGTCGATCGCCAACGCGAACACCTCCCCGCCGCCGGGGGCGCTGGCCACCTTGCGCTCCCGGTAGGGCAACGGAGGGGTGTCGAACAGCTGCGCGATCTGCTGCCGACCCTCGACCTCGGTGAGCAGGACTCGACGACCACCGCTCGCAAGCGCCACGGCCAGCGCGCCGGCCACGGTCGTCTTGCCGGTCCCGCCCTTGCCGGTGACGATGTGCAACCGCCGTTCCCACGGACCGGCCACCTCACCGCTCGCTTCCTTGGTCACGGTGTTCTCGCTGTCGATCACAGCGTTCTCGCTGTCGGTCACGGTGTTCTCGCCGTTCACAAGCTTGACCGTACCCGCGTGCGCGGTCCCCACCACGGTGGTGAGCCGGGAGAAAACCCGCGGCGCGCCGCGGGGCGAGCCAAGGTAGGGGATGTGGGGAGAGGTGACCGGAACGATGCGGCGGCGAAGGCTCGGGCCCGATGACACGGGTGTCCGGAACCGTCGGCGCGATGCTCTAAGGTCCGGTGTCATGCAGACGAAGTGGGAGTACGTGACGGCGCCGGTACTGATCCACGCCACCAAGCAGATTCTCGACAACTGGGGTGAGGACGGCTGGGAGCTGGTCCAGATCGTTCCCGGTCCCAACCCCGAGAGCCTCGTCGCCTACTTCAAGCGTCCCAGGAGTCAGTCCTGACATGGCCGCACCGAGCGAACGCCTGGCGGCGCTGGGCCTGACGCTGCCGCCGGTCCCGACCCCGGCCGGCGCCTACCTCCCCGCGGTCCGGGCGGGCAGCCTGATCTGGACGGCCGGTCAGCTTCCGCTGGTGGACGGCCGGCTGGCCCGCACCGGCCTGGTGGGCGCGGGCGCCGAGGTAACCGTCGAGCAGGCCGCGGAGCTCGCCCGGACGGCCGCGCTCAACGCGCTGGCGGCGGCGGCGTCGGTGGCCGGCGGGCTCGACGGGATCACCCGGATCATCAAGGTGGTTGGATTCGTCGCGAGCGCCCCCGGCTTCACCGGCCAGCCAACGGTCGTCAACGGGGCGAGTGAGCTGCTCGCGGCGGTCTTCGGCGAGGCCGGTCAGCATGCCCGTTCGGCCGTCGGCGTCTCGGCGCTGCCGCTGGGCGCACCGGTCGAGATCGAACTGGTGCTCGGGGGGTAGGCCAGTCCCGCCGGTGCCGGCCTCGGGGTTGCGGCGGCGCGCCGCGGCCAACAGGACAAACAAACCCCGCCTCGCCACCAACGGCTCTAGCATCTGGGCAATGGTCGACCACAAGGCTGCCCTGATCGCTCGGCTGCGCTGGTCCCCGGCCGACGGAGGCCGCCGCGACGGGGTGACGGCGCGCCATCCGTCCGCGCCGCCCGCAGCGGTGCGCGACGCCTCGACGGTCGTGCTGCTGCGCGACGTGCCGGGTAACCAGGGGATCGAGGCCTACCTGCTGCGCCGGGCTGCGACCATGGCATTCGCCGGTGGGATGTACGCATTCCCAGGTGGACGAGTAGATCCGGCCGATATGGGGCCAGACGTGCCCTGGGCGGGTCCATCGGTCGCCGAGGTCATGCACGCGCTCGACGCCGATCCCGCACTCGCCCGCGCGCTCGTCTGTGCGGCCGTACGGGAGACCTTCGAGGAGTGCGGGATCCTGCTGGCCGGCGCGGTGGCGGGCGAGGACGGCCGGCTCGGCGGCGGCCCGGAGGCGCTCAGCGATCAGGTCCGGGCCGCCGAGCGCCTCGCCCTGGAACGGCACGAGCTCGGCCTGAGCGCCCTGCTCCGCAAATACTCCCTCGTGCTGCGGGCCGATCTCCTCGCGCCCTGGGCCAGATGGGTGACTCCCGAGATCGAGCCGCAACGGTACGACACCAGGTTCTTCGTCGCGGCGCTTCCCACCGGCCAGCATCCCGGCCAACCCTCCAGCGAGGCGGACCGGATGCAGTGGATGCGCCCTGCGGACGCCCTCGAACGCCATACGGCCGGGACCATGGACATGCTGCCACCCACCGCGTTTACCCTCGCCGAACTATCCGAATACGCCGACGTCGCGGCGGTGCTGGCCGCCGCCCACGCCCGCGACCTGTCGCCGATCATGCCGAGGATTCTGGTCAGCGGCGGCGAAGCACGCCTCCTGCTGCCGCATGACGAGGCGTACGACGACCCGGGAAACCATGACGACCTGCGGGATGCGGGCCCCACCGACCGGGCGCGGCAATAGCCATGGCCGTGCCCCGACAGATCACTCCCCTGGCCGCCGTGCTTCTCGCTCCGAATCCGGGCCCGATGACGCTCGACGGCACCAACACCTGGATCCTGCGCGCCGCCGGCGAGGAGGGGTGTGTGGTCGTGGACCCCGGCCCGGACCACGCCGGACATCTGGCGGCGGTCGCGGCGGCCGGCCGCGTCGATCTGATTCTGCTGACCCACGGCCATGTCGACCACAGTGCCGGCGCGGCCACGTTGCACGATCTCACCGGTGCCCAGGTCCGGGCGCTCGACCCCGTCTTCCGGCTGGGATCGGAGGGGCTCACGGCCGGCGATGTGATCGCCACGGCCGGCGTCGAGCTCCGGGTCCTTCCCACCCCGGGGCACACCGCCGACTCGTTGTCGTTCCTTCTACTCGGGGAAGACAAGCCACCCGGGGAAGACAAGCCACCCGGCGGAGACAAGCACTCCGCGGATTGCCGGGACCGGGCGGAGTCGGGCCCGACCTCCGGCAATCTCCCCCCCGGTCCGGCGGTGCTGACCGGAGACACGATTCTCGGGCGTGGCAGTACCGTGGTCGCTCACCCGGACGGCCGTCTCGGTGACTACCTGGACAGCCTGCGGCTGCTGCGGGAACTCGGCGAGACCACCGTGCTGCCCGGCCACGGCCCCGAACTGCCCGCGGCTGGCCGCGCGGCCGAGCGCTACCTGGCTCACCGCCACAACCGACTCGACCAGGTGCGGCGTGCTCTGGTGGACGCCGGGGTCGACGCCGCGGAGGCGGACGCAGCCGACGTGGTCCGCCGGGTCTACGCGGACGTCGACCGCGCCCTGTGGTTCGCGGCGGAACTGTCGGTCCGCGCCCAGCTGACCTATCTGCGGGAGCATCCCGACGGAGCCTGATCAGCCCAGCCGACCAGCCGATGGCGAGCGGTACGTCCGTGGCAGCGGTAGCCGGACGGCCGCCTCACACCACCGAGAGGTTCCGGGGAGGCCACTAAGAGATACCGGGCCGATATCACGCAGCGGTATCGCAGCAGCATCGACGTGGCTGCGGTCGGTCATCCGACAAGACGGGATTCGAGGAAGGAGACCCAGGCCACTAAACTCTGGCACGGAGGGAACCGCCCGTGCGCAGGATGACGATTTCGACCAGCCGAAAACCGGGCGACCGGTTCGGCCCCCTACCCACCGGCCACCCGGACGGGAGGCCCCAGGCATGGTGATCACAGCTCCGCACACGGGCCCGCTACGGTGCCCCCGGTGCAGCTCGGCGGCCGTTCCGGGCGGACGATTCTGCTACCACTGCGGCTTGGAGTTCACCTCGGTCGAGAGTCCCGCGGTGGATGCTTCCGAGCGCCGGGTCGTCACCGTTCTGTTCGGTGATCTGTCCGACTTCACCGCCTGGGCGGAGGATCGCGATCCGGAACGCGTCGGGGAGATGACCGATCGGGTCCTCGCCGCCCTCGCCCACGAGATCGACGAGGTCGGCGGCCGCGTCGACAACCTTACCGGTGACGGCATCATGGCCGTCTTCGGGGCTCCCACCGCCCATGAGGACGACCCTGAACGTGCCGTTCGGGCCGCCGCCGCGATGCAGGAGACCGTTCGTCGGCTGGTGCTCACCTCCACGGGGGGTGACGATGACGGCCGGCTCGGCCTGCGGGTGGGCGTCAACACCGGCGAGGTCCTCGCGGGGGTGCAGGCCGCGCTCTCCTACACCGTGATCGGCGATACCGTGAACACCGCCGCCCGGTTGTCGGCCGCCGCCACGATCGGCACCGTCTACGCCGGTCGGGAGACCGCGCTCGCCACCCGGTCCGTGGCCACCTGGCGAGAGCTGCCCGACCTGGTCCTCAAGGGCAAGCGGGAGCCCGTCCCAGCCTATGAGCTGGTGAGCCTGCGCCCGTCGAACGTCGCCCGCCCCGGACTCGCCGACGACGCCATGTTCCTCGGCCGGGACGCCGAGCTCGCCTCGCTGACCGATCTGTTCGACCTGGTCGTCGCCAACCAGTCACCCGAGGTGGCACTGATCACCGGGGAGGCCGGGATCGGCAAGACCCGCTTGGCCATCGAGCTCGCCTGTCGGGCGGAGCGGACCCCCGGCACGACGGTGCTCTGGGGACGGACGGTCCGGCACGGTGACGGCCGCGGGCTGGCGCCCCTGGTCGACGTCGTTCGCAACGCGTGCGGGGTGACCGACGGTGACTCCCTCGACCGGGTGGCCAACCGCGTCCGGCGAACTGTGGCGGGGCTGGCGCATCCGCACAGCGGTGCCCGGCTGCCACCCGGCATCGCCGACCGGCTGCTGCTGCTGCTCGGCGTTCCGCTCGACCGGCGGCCCGCCGTCGCCACCGCGGCGGCTCCGGGGGATCCGGCAGCCCGGGCCTCGCACATCGCGGAGGCCGAGCAGCGGTCCGTCGACGCGACGGTGGACGCGGTCGCCCTGCTCCTCGGCGCGCTCGCGTCCTCCGGGCCCATCCTGGTCATGATCGACGATCTGGAATGGGCGACCAGCCAGCTCAGCGACGCGATGAGCCGGCTGGCCTCGGCGTTGTCCGGGCCGATTCTGCTTGTGCTGCTGGACCGGACGGGTCCACGACTCGCCGAACTGCCCCACATCCATCGCATCGCCCTGCAACCGCTGAGCCTCGAGGCCTCCAGCCGCCTGTTGCAGGATCATCTCGGCGGGGTGCAGCTGGAGCCCCGCGGCCGGGCCGATCTGCTCTCCCGGGTGCATGGCAATCCCTTCTTCCTGGTGGAGCTGCTCAACCTGCTGATCGACCGCGGAATGCTGCACCAGTCGGCCGAGACGACCAATGGGGAGTGGCCGGGCTGGGTCCTCGAGGGCTCCCTGACGGAGGCGACTCTTCCCGCCGGGGTGCAGTCGGTGTTGGCCGCCCGCATCGACGATCTCGACCCGGTGGCCAAGGCGGTACTGCGCGCGGCGGCGGTGCTCGGCCCGCGGTTTCCCGCCGAGGCGCTGCCGGTGGTCGACGAACGGCCCGCCGAGGAGGTCACCCGCGCGCTGCGGGTACTGACCGAGCGCCAGCTCGTCCGGCCGCCCCGGGCGACGGAGACGAGGTGGCGGTTCGTCCATCCCATGGCCCGCGACGCCGCCTACGCCGGGCTACCCAAGGTCGAGCGGGCCCGTCGGCATGCCACGGCGGCGCGCTGGGGGGTGACAGCGATGGTCGGCAGCTCGCGGGCCGTCTCCACCTTCGTTGCGAACCACGCCCTGCGGGCCTATGACCTGGCCGCATCGATGAACCTTCCCGCCACCGATCCGGCCTGGTCGTCCCGGATGTCCGGGTTCCATGCACATGTCCGGCTGGCGCGCGAGGCGCTAGCCCGAGACGATCATCGAGCCGCCGCCGACCTGCTGGCCAACGCGCGCCGTCTGGGCCGCGGCATCATCGACACGAACGAGGACAACGTCGTGCGGGTGCTGCACGCCGAGGCCCTGGTCGCGCTGCGCCAGCTCGATGAGGCCGAACGCACGCTACGCCCCGCGCTACGCACCGACGCACCCGTCCGACGGGCCGCCGCCTTCTCCGTGCTCGGCGAGCTGCGCCAGAAGCAGGGACGCGCCGAGGAGGCGGCGCAGTGCCTGCTCACCGCCCTGAAATCGGCCCAACAGGCCGGTGACGACCGTGCGGAGGCCGCCGCGTTGCGCCGGCTGGGCATGCTTGAATACAACGCTGGCCGTATCGACGCGGCGGAGGAACGCTACCGCGAGGCCCTCGCGATCGCCCGCCAGGTCGACGACCCCCGCGGGGTCGGTTGGGCGTTGCAGCACCTGGCCTGGAGCGCCACCACCCGGGGGGACTATCCCCGCGCCGAGCGGACGCTGCGCGAGGCGTCCGCGGTGTTCGACCGGCTCGAGGACACCGGCGGCCTCGGCTGGTGCCGGGGCACGGAGGCGCTGGTGCTGCTGCTGTCCGGGCAGCTCACCCGGGCCCGCAAACTCACCCGCGAACTGATCGAGCTAGCCAGTTCCGTGGGCGAGCAGTGGGGGATGGCCGTCTGCCTCACCATCGACGCGATAGCGGCCGCCGAGCTGGGCGACATCGCCACCGCCGAGGCCCACGCGGAGCGGGCCGCTGAGCTGTTCACCAGCATCGGCGACGCGTGGGGAACAATGCTGACCCTGGTCGCCCGTGGGCTGGCGGCCCGTGGCACCGGCGAATCGGCCCGCGGGGCGGAGTACCTGGAACAGGCGTGTGCCGAGGCGGCCGCCCGCGGACACGTCGTCGTCGGCGCGCTGGCCCGGGTGCTGCTCGGGCTGACCTGGCTCGACGCCGGCGAAGTGGACAAGGCTGGGCAGGCCGCCGAGATCGCGCAGGCGGACCTCGCGCAGCTGGAGCTGCGCCCGCATGCCCAGCTCGGGGCAAAGGTACTGGTCGCGCAGATCGCCCGGGCCCGCGGGCGGCTCGATGAGGCGACCGAGCTGTTGCGGGAGGCGTTGTCGGCAAGCGAACCGGCAACCCTGATGTTCCCCCGCCGGCAGGCGTACGCCCATCTCGCCGGCATCCTGTTGGATGCCGGGCAGCCCACCCAGGCTCTCACCGTGGCCCGGCGCGCGGTCAACGTGGATGCCGAGGACGTACGCGCCCAGGTGCTCGGTTACCGCGCGCTCGGCACCGCGCTGGTGGCCAACGGCGATCTGGAAGGCGGTCGTGCCGCCTATCTGCGGGCGCTGGCGGCCGCGACCGCCACGGGGGCTGTCAGCGAGGCGCCGCAGACCCGCAGGCTGCTGGCGAGACTGCCGGTCAGCGAGGCCGCCGACGGCGCGACCATCACCCCCGCGGGCCTGGCCGGGACGGCCGGATGAACCGCTGGAGCGGTCACCTCCCGTGGCCGGGCCTTGCGCGCGTCAACCGGCGCTCGAGGCCCCGGCGGGACCTCGAGCCTTTCGCCGGTCGCCGGTCGCCGGTCTCAGCGTGCGCGGCGGGAAAGGCGTTCGCGATCGAGCAGCACGACCGCACGGGAGTCCAGGCGCAGCCAGCCCCGGGTGGCGAAGTCGGCGAGCGCCTTGTTCACCGTCTCCCGGGACGCGCCCACCAGCTGGGCCAGTTCCTCCTGCGTGAGCCCGTGCTCGACACGGACACCGGCGGCCTCGTTGCCGGGCTGTGCCGGCTCGCCGAAGCGTTCCGCCAAGTCGAGGAGGGCTTTCGCCACTCGCCCCGGCACATCCGTGAACACCATGTCGGCAACGTTGTCGTTGGTACGCCGCAACCGGCGGGCCAGCTCCCGCAGGAGCATCGCGCCCGCCTCCGGGCGTGATCGCAGCCAGGGACGCAACGCGGTATGTTCCAGCAACAGCAACGATGCATCCGTGACTGCCGTAGCGGTAGCCGTGCGTGGGCCGGGGTCGAACAACGACAGCTCCCCGAACAAGTCTCCGGGACCCATCACGGACAGCAGGTTTTCCCGGCCGTCGGCCGACTGACGTCCTATCTTCACCTTTCCGGACAGGACGATGAAGACCCGGTCCCCGACATCTCCTTCGCGGAACAGCACGTCCCCACGGGTGACATCCTGCCGATCAAGATGGTCGGAGAGGGCCATTCGGTCCTGCTCGGACAGCCCTACGAACAGTGGTACACGGGCAAGCAGATCCTCCACAGTCCTGAGCATGCCAGGACTATCGGCAGAGAGCACGGCCAGGGACCCCCAGATGGCTCCGACAGGCCGATCGACAGGGCTCCGACGGGCCGATCGGCACGGCCCGGCCTGGACCCGACGGGCCGATCGGCACGGCCCAGCCCCGCGCGGTCAGGCGGCTCGATGCTTGCCCGGCGGCGGTCGGCGCAGGCGCCGCCGGTAGCGCTCCAACGCGGCGGGGAGGCCCTGATTGACGAAGGTGCTGACCTCGTCCGGCCGGGCGTTGTCGAGGAAGCCCTCGAGGCCCTTACCGGTGTCGGCGGCATTCAACGGACGTTCCACCCGTTCCATCGCCAGCAGAAGGCCGAGAAGCAGCAGGGGAAAGGTGACCGCAGCAATGACAAACATGACCTCTCCATGGTGGCCGACCGGCGACCATCGCATGCGACCGGGGGTGGGTGTGTCGCGCATTGGCCACCTGGCCGGGGCCCGTTCGGACCACCCGGCAGCGGCGCCGGACGGGCGGATCGACCGGCAGATACGCTGCCAGACATGCCCGCAACCGTCGACGCCGCGGCCGAGACCCCGCTCGCGAAGACCCGGCGGGCTCGCCGGATAGTGCGTCTGCTGGGCGATATCCATCCCGACGCCCGCATCGCGTTGCACTTCGACAACGCTCTCGAACTGCTGGTTGCCACCGTCTTGTCGGCCCAGTGCACCGACAAGAAGGTCAACGAGGTCACTCCCGGAGTGTTCGCCCGTTATCGGACCGCAGCTGACTATGCGGGCGCGGAGCGCGCCGAACTCGAGGACATGCTGCGGCCGACCGGGTTCTTCCGTGCCAAGGCGAACTCGCTGATCGGCATCGGCGCGGCCCTGACCGAACACTTCGACGGTGAGGTTCCACGGTCGCTGGCGGCCCTGGTGACCTTGCCGGGCGTCGGTCGCAAGACGGCGAACGTCGTGCTCGGGCATGCGTTCGACGTTCCCGGAATCACCGTCGACACCCACGTCGGGCGGCTGTCCCGCCGCTTTGGGCTGACCACTCAGACCGACCCCGTCAAGGTCGAGTCGGACCTGGCGGCGCTCATCGAACAGCGGGACTGGACCATCGCCTCCGATCGCATGATCTTTCATGGGCGACGGATCTGTCACTCGCGCCGCCCGGCCTGCGGCGCCTGCGGGCTGGCCCGGCTGTGCCCGTCCTTCGGGCTCGGCCCCACCGAGCCTGCCGAGGCGGCCCGGCTGGTCCGGGGAACACGCAGCGACGTCGAAACCCTGCGATGACCGAGCTGCCAGCCAACGCCGACGGCGCCTTCGACACTGACGGGACCACCGTCCCCCCGCCCCCGGCCTGGCTGCGCGCTCTGGCGGAGAAGGCCGGGCAGGCCCTCGTGACCAGCCGGACCCATCCGGGTCATGCGGGCGCGGATGCTCGACCGGCCGCCGTACTCATCCTGTTCGGTGATGATGGCCCGGAGGGGCCGGACATCCTCCTGCTCGAACGGGCGGCCGAGCTGCGCAGCCATGCCAGCCAGCCCGCATTCCCCGGTGGCGCCACCGACGCGACGGACGAGTCGCGGGTGCACACGGCGCTACGCGAAGCCGAGGAGGAGGTAGGGCTCGACCCCGCGGGGGTCGAGGTGCTCGCCGTCGCATCCCCGCTCTACCTGCACGCCAGTCGTTATCTCGTGACCCCGGTGATCGGCTGGTGGCATACTCCGTGCGCGGTCGTACCCGTCGATCCCGCCGAGACGTCGTCGGTCACCCGGGTGCCACTCGCGGAGCTGGCCGACCCGGCCAACCGGGTCATGCTGCGCCACCGCACCGGCCTCGCCGGACCCGCCTTCCGGGTCCGCGGCATGCTGGTGTGGGGCTTCACCGCGGGCATCCTCGATGTTCTTCTCCGTCTCGGCGAGTGGGAACTGCCGTGGAACGACACCGAGCTCATCGACTGCCCGGTCGCGCGGGCCACGACCAGCGGGACCCCGGTCGTGCCCGCACAGACAACCAGCCCACCGGCACCGCCCCACCCACCGGCAC
>NZ_CDWWXA010000092.1:0-5829 GCF_977971845.1 Frankia sp. CeCAU1
TGAGTGGACGTCGCAGGACGTCACCCTCAGGCGGCTTGCTGGCTTCTTACAAAATTCTGGAGGATGCTCGTCAGTTACTCCCCGGACGGGGGCTGCCGTACATCTGCCACACGCGCCCCTCGGGGGGGCAGTCACCGACCGCATCCGTGGTACTCGGCGGATCCGGCGTCTCGCTGACAGAGAGAACATTACGGGTGGATGACGGGGGACGTCAAATCAATCCCTTACCAAGATATGTGATGTACGTCACACCTTCTCAAGACCGGTTCGTTGTGATCTTCTGATATGGGACGCTTGATGGTCTGGGCCGGAAGACTGGCACCCGGAACACGGGCCAGAGCATCACCGGGTCGACTCACCCGGGTCGACTCACCCGGGTCGACGCGGCGGCCGCGGGCCGCTGACCGTCGCCTCGCCAGCGAGCCAGAATCGCCAGGGCCATTCGGTCGCCACCCGAATCCCCACCCGGGGGCCGCGGCGGACCCGGCCGCCGGAGATACCGGGCGGGCCGGGAGGACGGATCCCCCGGCCCCCGGCCAGTGCCACCGTAACCGGCCCCGGGCCGGTGATCGGGGTTCCGCTCAATGCGCCGGTCACGGCGAGCGCCCGTCCCAACCGGCCGGGGCCACGCGCCAGGTCCGCCTCGACCAGGTGCGGGAAACGGCCCGCCACGAGGTCGCGACCCGCCACGACCTCTCCGGAGCGCAGGAGCACAGCCGACGCCGAACCAACCGGTCCGCACACCACGTTCAGACACCAGTGGACGCCGTAACTGAGGTAGACGTAGGCCCGTCCCGGCGGTCCGAACATGACGGCCGCGCGCGGCGTCGGGCCGCGGTAGGCGTGCGAGGCGGGATCGTCCAGCCCCCCGTACGCCTCGACCTCGGTGATCCGAACGGCGACCGGCCCGTGCCAGACCGTCGCACCAAGAAGAGCCGGTGCGACGGCCAGAACGGGCCGGTCATAGAAGTCCACCCCGTCCGGCGCGGCACCGTCCGTCGGTGCCATGCCGGGCGAGGATTCGGGTAGTGCCGTCAACCCACCGCCCAGGCCTGGTCCCGGTCCAGCACCGGACGCAACGCGATGATCTGCTCGCGGACCCGGTCGGGAGCGGTCCCGCCGGGGGCCGAGCGGGCCTCCAGCGCTCCCCGCACCGACAGCACCTCGCGCACGTCCGGGGTGAGCAGGGGGTTGATCATACCGAGATCGTCGTCCGACACCTCGTCGAGATCGACGTCGTGGGCCACGCACCACGACACGAACTGGCCGACCGCCTCGTGCGCCTGACGAAACGGCACCCCTCGGCGCACCAGGTACTCGGCGACATCCGTGGCCAGCGCGAAGCCGTCGGGCGCCGCGGCGACGAGCCGCTCGCGACGGACCCGCATGGTCGCAACCGTGCCGGTCAGCGCGGGCAACACCAGCAGCAGGGTGTCGACCGCGTCGAAGACCGGCTCCTTGTCCTCCTGCAGATCGCGGTCGTAGGCAAGCGGCAGTCCCTTGAGGGTGGCCAGGAAACCGGTCAGATCCCCGATGAGCCGGCCGGACTTCCCCCGGGCCAGCTCCGCGACGTCCGGGTTCTTCTTCTGCGGCATGATCGAGCTACCGGTCGCGAAGGCGTCGTCCAGTTCGACCCAGCCGAACTCCCTCGTCGTCCAGAGCACGATCTCCTCGCCGAGCCGCGACAGGTGCACCCCGATCAGGGCCGCCACGAACAGGAACTCGGCGGCGAAGTCCCGGTCGGAGACCGCGTCGAGGGAGTTGGCGAACGCCCGGTCGAACCCCAGCTCCGCGGCCACCCCCTGCGGGTCGAGCGGCAGCGAGGAACCGGCCAGTGCCCCGGCCCCCAGGGCGCTCACCGACGCCCGGACGTCCCAGTCGCGCAACCGGTCGATGTCCCGGACGAACGCCTGCACGTGTGCCAGCAGCTGATGACCGAAGGAGATCGGCTGGGCGTGCTGCAGGTGGGTCATCCCGGGGGCCGGGGTGTCGACGTGCTGCTCGGCAAGCACGACCAGCGCGTGGGACAACTCGGTCAGCCGCGCGGCCACCTCGCGGGCCGAGTCCCGCAGGTAGAGCCGCAGGTCGGTGGCGACCTGGTCGTTGCGGCTCCGGCCGGCCCGCAGCTTTCCGCCCAGCGTTCCGAGCCGTTCGAGCAGACCACGTTCGAGGGCGGTGTGGACGTCCTCGTCCTCGACGGTCGGACGGAACCGGCCCTGGGCGACCGCGTCGGAGAGCTCGTCCAGGGCGGCAAGCATCGCCGCGAGCTCGTCGGCGTCGAGCAACCCGGCCCGGTGCAGGACCCGGGCGTGCGACTTCGACGCGAGCAGATCGTAGGGCGCCAGCCGCCAGTCGAACTGGACGCTTGTCGACAGCCGGGCGAGCGCCTCCGCCGGGCCGCCGGCGAAGCGCCCGCCCCACAGCCGCATCGGCGCCCTGTCACCGGGCCCCCTGTCACCGGGCGCCCCGTCACCGGGCGCCCTGCGCGTCGTGTCGTTCCCGCCGGGCGGGTGCGTCGCGGTCACGGGTTCAGCCGCTGCTCGCGCGCCGCCCAGACCTTCGTCGGCAGACCCCAGAGCTCGATGAACCCGCGGGCGTCGCGCTGGTCGAACTGGTCGCCGGCGTCGTAGGTGGCCAGTGCGTGGTCGTACAGACTGGCCGGGCTGCGCCGGCCGACGACCTGGGCGACGCCACCCACGAGCCGGATCCGTACCTCCCCGGACACTCCGGCGCTGGCGGAGTCGACGAAGGCGTCCAACGCGCTCTTCAGCGGCGAGTACCACAGACCGTCGTAGACGATCTCACCCCACCGCTGGTCGATGCCCCGCTTGAACCGGGCGACGTCCCGCTCAAGCGTGAGGTCCTCAAGGTCCCGGTGGGCCGTCAGCAGCGTGATCGCCGCCGGGCACTCGTAGATCTCCCGGCTCTTGATGCCGACGAGCCGGTCCTCGATCAGGTCGATCCGGCCCACGCCGTGGGCGCCCGCCCGGACGTTGAGCTCGGCGACGAGATCGGCGAGCGGGAGGGAGCGCCCGTCCAGCCCCACCGGGACACCGTCGATGAACGAGATGGTCACCTCGTCGGGGATCCGCGCGACGGTGGGGTCCGCGGAGTAGACGAAGACGTCCTCCGGCGGCTGGGCCCACGGGTCCTCGAGGACGCCGCACTCGGCGGTGCGGCCCCACAGGTTCTGGTCGATGGAATACGGCGATTTCTTCGACACGTCGATCGGCAGGCCGCGTTCCTCCGCGAAGGCGATCGCCTTGTCCCGGGTCATCCCCGAGTCGCGCACCGGGGCGAGCACGCTCAGCCCGGGGGCGAGCGCCGCCACCCCGACCTCGAAGCGCACCTGGTCGTTGCCCTTGCCGGTGCAGCCGTGCGCGATGGCGTCCGCCCCGTGCTCGCGGGCCGCAGCGACCAGATGCCTGACGATGACGGGTCGCGACAGGGACGAGATCAACGGATACCGGTCCATGTAGAGCGCATTACTCTTGATCGCCGGAGCGACGAAGGACTCGGCGAACTCCTCACGGGCGTCGACGACGATCGACTCGACCGCGCCACAGGTGAGGGCGCGCTGCCGGATGGCCTCAAGGTCCTCGCCGCCCTGGCCGACGTCAACCGCCAGCGCGACGACGTCGGCGCCGGTCTCGGCGCCGATCCAACCGATGGCCACGGACGTGTCGAGGCCGCCCGAGTAGGCAAGCACGACGCGTTCGGTCACAGTACTTATCTCCTTATGTCGTTTTATATCCGAATCATGTTGAATTATTGAAAATCACGCCGGGCTGGTCAAAGAAAAACCGATGAGTGCTATTTTTAGCAAAAATCAGCGCTATGTTCATCAAGGATGCCGGGAAGGCCGGTTCACGGCGTCGCCGGCGCACCGCTACGCATCCTGGTCTGGCACGGCGGACGATCCCGTCGACGCTCCACGCGCCCGGCCGTCGGCGAGCCACAGGAGATGGGCGGCGAGTGCCGGACCCCTCGGACCAGCATGCCCTCCCTGACCAGCGGGATCTCCCGGACCGACCGAACTCTCCGGACGGACCGAGCTCTCCGGACGGACCAGGGCCTCGGCTGCGGGAGCCGACCGGCAGACGACGAGCACCGTGTCGTCCCCCGCGATCGTGCCCATGACCCCCGGAAGCGCCTCCCGGTCGAGCACCGAGGCGAACAGCTGCGCGGCGCCCGACGGCGTGCGCAGCACGACCAGGTCGCCGTTGGCCTCCGCGGAGACCAGCAGTTCCTCGCAGAGCCGGGTGAGCGACAACCGGACGATCTCCGCCGGCGCGAGGTTCGCCTCGACCGCGTAGACCAAGCCGCCGTCCGGACCGCGCACCTTGGTCGCCCCGATGTCCTCCAGATCACGGGACAGGGTTGCCTGGGTAACCTGGACGCCCTCGGCCGCCAGCAGACGCGCGAGCTCGGTCTGTGAACGCACGCCGCGCTGACCGATCAACGCCGCCAGCCGAGCCTGGCGGGCGTGCTTGGTCAACGGCGCGGCACGCGCGGCCTCCGCGCCTGCTTCCGAGGTCATCGCCCGGTGCCCCCCACCGACGATGCGCCCCCCACCCCGGACGCGCTTCCGGCGGTGCCGGTCGGACCGACGCCCTCGGACAGCAGGATCGACAACAGGGCCTTCTGGGCGTGCAGCCGGTTCTCGGCCTGGTCGAACACGACCGAACGGGGTCCGTCGATCACCGACGTGGTGATCTCGAGCTCCCGATGCGCGGGCAGGCAGTGCATGACGATCACGTCGGGCGAAGCGGCCTCGACGGCCTTCTCGTCGAGGCGGTACGGCTGGAACACCAACGCGCGGCTGTCCGACTCACTCTCCTGACCCATCGACGCCCACACGTCGGTGTAAAGCACGTCTGCCCCGGCGGCGGCCTCCAGCGCGTCGTGCATCACCAGCGCCTCCCCCCCGGTCACCATGCCGATCTCATTGGCGTGCCGCACCACCTGCTCGAACGGCTCATAGCCGGGCGGCGAGGCCACGTGCACCCGCATGCCGGCCGACGCGCCGGCGAGCAGCAGCGAGTGCGCGACGTTGTTGCCGTCGCCCAGGTAGGTCAGGGTCAGCCCGGCCAGGCGGCCCCGCCGCTCCCGGATCGTCTGCAGGTCGGCCAGGGCCTGGCAGGGATGGGCGTGGTCGGACAGCGCATTGATCACCGGAACGGTGGCCGCCGCCGCCAGCCGCTCCAGCCGCTCCTGCGCGAAGGTACGCACGACGATCGCGTCGACGTACCGGCTCAGCACGGCGGCGGTGTCCTCGATGGTCTCCCCCCGGCCAAGCTGCGCGCTCGCCGCGTCGATCACCACCGGGTGGCCGCCGAGCTCAGCGACGCCCACGTCGAACGACAGTCGGGTGCGCGTCGACGGCTTCTCGAACAGCAGCGCCACCGAGCGCCCGGCGAGCGGACGCTCCGTCAGCCGGGTGACGCGGCGGCGTGCCTTGAACCCGTCGGCGAGGTCGAGCAGAGCGGTCTGCTCCGCGGGGGTCAGGTCGGTGTCGAGAAGGAAGTGTCGGACCGTCATGCGCTGACCCTAGAGCCCGGGGCTGACGCGGACTGCGCCGACGCGGACTGCGCCGACGGAACCCGGGCGGCGAGCGCGTCGCCGACGATGCCGGGCAGGGCCGCGACGAAGGCGTCCACCTCGGCGGCGGTGAGGATCAGCGGTGGGGCGAGCCGGATGGCGTCGGGGGCGACGGCGTTCACCAGGTAACCGGCCTCGCGGGCGGCCTTCTCCACCGCCGGCGCGAACGGGCCGTCGAGCTCGATCGCCCGCCACAGCCCCTGTCCCCGGACCCCCGCCACGCCGGGC
>NZ_CDWWXA010000092.1:5854-20250 GCF_977971845.1 Frankia sp. CeCAU1
GCCCGCCACAGCCCCTGTCCCCGGACCCCCGCCACGCCGGGCACGCCCGCCGCCCGGATCGCCGCGGCCAGCCGCTCCCCGAGCCGCGACGCGTGTTCAAGCAGGCCCTCGGCGGCGATCGTGTCGAGCACCGCGAGCGCCGCCGCGCAGACGATCGGGCCGCCGCCGAAGGTGCTGCCATGATCCCCCGGGCGCAACAGCGTCCCCGCCGCGCCGATGCCGACGCAGGCGCCGACGGGCAGGCCACCGCCGAGTCCCTTGGCCAGGGTGATCACGTCGGGCAGCACGCCCTCGGCCTGGTGAGCGAACCACGAGCCGGTCCGGCCGATGCCGCTCTGTACCTCGTCCAGGACCAGCAGCGCGCCGGCGGAGTCACAGACAGCCCGCGCGGCGGCGAGGTAGCCGGTCGGCGGCGGCACGACACCGCCTTCACCGAGGGTCGGTTCCAGGAACACCGCCGCGGTCGCCTCGCTGACGGCGGCGCGCAGGGCCGCGCCGTCTCCATAGGGCACGAACCGGACGCCGGGCAGCAGTGGCTCGAACGGTGCCCGCTTGGCCGGCTGACCGGTGATGGACAGCGCGCCCAGGGTCCGACCGTGGAACGAGCCCTCGGTGGCGATAATCTCCGGACGGCCGGTCCGGCGGGCGATCTTGATTGCTGCCTCGTTGGCCTCCGCCCCCGAGTTGCAGAAAAAGACCTTCGCCCCCTCGGGCGGAAGCCCGGGGCTCGGCGCGCCGACCCGCAGCAGCTCGACGAGCCGTTCGGCCAGCAGCACCTGAGGCTCGTTGGCATAGAGGTTCGACACGTGGCCGAGAGCGCCGAGCTGGCCGACGACGGCGTCCCGGACCGCCGGGTGGCAGTGACCGAGCACGCTGACGGCTACCCCGCCGACCAGGTCGAGATATTCGCGGCCGTCATGGTCCCACACCCGGCTGCCGGCCCCCCGGGCCAGGGAGATCGCGGGTCGGCCGTAGGTCGCCATCACGACGGCGTCCCGCCGGGCGATCAGATCGGCGTCCTTGGCGATCTCGGCGTTCATGGCGTTCCTCCGGTCGGTTCGCCGGCCGGAACGATCCCGGCCGGGCGCGCGGCGGGTGCGGGGGGCGTACCCGGCTCAGGCGAGGTGCCCGGCTCGGCCATGATCAAGGTGCCGATGCCGTCGTCGGTGAAGATCTCCAGGAGCACCGCGTGCGGCACCCGTCCGTCGAGCACGTGCGCCTGCGGAACACCGCCACGCACCGCCCGCCGGCAGGCCTCCATCTTGGGGATCATGCCGGCGGTGAGCGAGGGGAGGAGCTGTTCGAGCTCGGTGATGCTCAGCTCACTGATCACCTCGTCGCTCGCCGGCCAGTCCGCGTAGAGGCCCTCGACGTCGGTCAGGACGACGAGCTTCGTAGCCCCGAGCGCGACGGCGAGTTCGGCGGCGGCGGTGTCGGCGTTGACGTTGTAGACCCCGCCGTCGACGCCGCGGGCGACCGACGCGACCACCGGCACCTTCCCGGAGCCGAGCAGGGCGTTGATCGTCTCCGGTCGGACCTCGACGATGTCGCCGACCAGGCCGACGTCGACCTCCCGGCCATCGACGATTGCCGGGCGGCGCCGCGCGGTGAAGAGGTTGGCGTCCTCACCGGACAGCCCGACGGCGAACGGGCCGTGGTCGTTGACGAGCCCCACGACGTCCCGATTGACCTGGCCGAGCAGGACCATCCGCACGACCTCCATGGTCTGCGGGGTGGTGACCCGCAGGCCGCCGACGAACGTCGAGGGGACACCGAGGCGCTCCAGATGCGCGGTGATCTGCGGACCGCCGCCGTGCACGACGACCACCCGCAGCCCCGAGTGGCGCAGGAACACGACGTCGGCGGCGAAGGCCTCGCGCAGCGCCGGCTCCGTCATCGCGTTGCCGCCGTACTTGACGACGATGGTCGCGCCCTGGAACCGCGACAGCCACGGGAGCGCCTCGATGAGGACCTGGGTCTTCGCGAGCGCCGCATGGCCGCGGGCGGTGGCGGCCGGGCCCCGCCCGGTGCCCCCGCCCGGGGCGGCGTCGCCGGTACTGCCGGTGCTGCCGGTACTGCCGTGCCCACCGTTCGAAGGCGGCGGCGTCCGGGTCGGGGCGTTCATGTCGAGTACGCCGAGTTCTCGTAGACGTACCCGTCGGTCAGGTCGTTCGTCCAGACGGTGACCTCGGCATCGCCGGCGTGCAGATCGACGCCGATGCGCACCTCACGGCCGGACAGGTCGACGAGGTCGCGGTCCTCGCCGGGGGCCCCGGCCCGGCAGACCCGCACCTCGTTGATGGACACGTCCAGCGCGTCGGGCTCGAAGACGGCCTTCGTGGTGCCGATCGCGGCGAGCACCCGTCCCCAGTTCGGGTCCTTGCCGTACAGAGCGCACTTGAGCAGGTTGTTGCGGGCGACGGCCCGGCCGACCTCCAGCCCGTCGTCCTCGGTCGCGGCTCCGGTCACGGTGATGGCGATGGTCTTCGTCGAACCCTCGGCATCGCCGAGCATCTGCTGGGCGAGGTCGATGCACACCTCGGTGACCAGCCCCGTCAGCTCCGCCTCGGGCAGGCTCACCCCGGCGGCGCCCGAGGCCAGCAGCAGCACGGTGTCGTTGGTGGACAGGCAGCCGTCGGAATCGACCCGCTCGAAGCTGACCCGCGAGGACGCCCGGATCACCCGATCGAGGGTGGCGGCGTCCGCGACGGCGTCGGTGGTGACCACCACGAGCATCGTCGCGAGCGACGGCGCCAGCATCGCCGCGCCCTTACCCATCCCGCCGATGGTGACACCCGGGGTCGTCGACGAGGTGCGGACCGCGGCCTTCGCGACGGTGTCGGTGGTGCGGATCGCCTCCGCAGCCGCGGCGCCGGCGGTGTCGGTGTCGGCGAGGTCCGCCACCGCCTTGGTGGCGCCGGCGAGCAGGTTGTCCATGGGCAGGCGGACGCCGATGAGACCGGTCGAGCAGACCGCGACGTCGCCGGCACCGAGGCCGAGCGCCCCGGCGACGTGCTCGGCCGTGGCATGGGTATCGGCGAATCCGGCCGGACCGGTGCAGGCGTTCGCCCCGCCGGAGTTGAGGATGACGGCGCGCAGCCGGCCGTCGGCGAGGACCTGGCGGGTCCAGAGCACCGGAGCCGCCTGAACCCGGTTGGCGGTGAAGATCCCGGCGGCGGCGTCGGACGGCCCGTCGTTGACGACGAGCGCCACGTCCGGACGGCCGGACGACTTCAACCCGGCCGCCACTCCGGCGGCGCGGAAGCCCCGTGGGGCGGTGACGCTCAACTCAACCCTCTCCTGTCTCCTGGCCGCGTTGCTGGTCGATGTTGCTGGTCGATGTTGCTGATCGATGCTCCCGCGTCCTTACCGACCTACCGATCTACCGACCTACCGATCTACCGGGCCGAAAACGGTCAGGGGGCGATGCCCTGAGCGGTCAGCCCGGCGGTCTCGGGCAGGCCGAGCATCAGGTTGGCGCACTGCAGCGCCTGGCCGGCCGCGCCCTTGCCGAGGTTGTCGATCGCGGTGACGACGATCGCCCGGCCGGTCTCCGGGTCGAAGGTCCCTTGCACATGAACGGCGTTCCCGCCGAGCGTCGCCGCGGTGTGCGGCCAGCGCCCCGGCGGCAGCACCCGGACGAACGGCTCCCCCGCGTAGGCGGCCCGCAGCGTCTCGTACACGGCGTCCGCGTCGGTGCCCGGGGTGGCCCGGCCGGTGCTGGTCGCGAGGATGCCGCGGGGAAGCGGGGCGAGCACCGGGGTGAAGGACACCGTCACGGTCATACCGGCGGCCCGGGAGAGGGTCTGCGTGATCTCGGGTCTGTGCTGGTGGGTGCCCACCTTGTAGGCGGTCAGGTCACCCATCACCTCGCTGCCGAGCAGGTTCACCGTGGCCGAGCGCCCCGCGCCGGACGTGCCGCTCGCCGCGACAACGACCAGGTCGGCGGGCTCCACAAGGCCGCCGACCAGCAGCGGCACGAGCCCGAGAGAGGTCGCCGTGGGATAGCAGCCCGGGATCGCCACCCGCCGGCTCGCGGCGATCTCCGCCCGTGCCCAGGGGAGCTCGGGCAGGCCGTAGGTCCAGGTCCCGGCGTGCTCCCCCCCGTAGGCGCGCCGCCACGCCTCCGGGTCGACGAGCCGATGATCGGCACCCAGATCGGCGACCCGCACGGTGTCGGGCAGGGTGGCCGCCACCGCGGCCGACTGACCATGCGGCAGCGCCAGGAAAACGATGTCCGCGTCGGTCCCGGCCAGCGCGGCCGCGTCCGTGAACACCCGGCCCTCCAGGTCGGGCAGGTGGGGATGCACCTCCGTCACCGGCAGGCCGGCGGACGCGTTCGCGGCCAGCGCACCGATCTTGATTTCGGGATGGGCGAGGAGCAGGCGCAGCAGCTCTCCGCCGCCGTACCCACTCGCCCCCGCAACCGCTACCGTCACACCCATGATTGCAATTTTATACACGCCAACTCATGATCATGCAATGATGCTGGCGTAACCCGTCTCGGCCTCAGGCACGCAGGGACGCGCCGGTAAGCTCCGCCGCCCGGGCGACCGCCGCGTCCCGCACCGCGTTCGCCTCGGCGGCCGTCAGCGTCCGGTCCCCGGCGCGCAGCCGCAGGCCGAAGGCCAGCGAGCGCTGACCGACCCCGACCTGGGCGCCCTCGAAGACGTCGAAGAGGGTCAGGGACTCCAGCAGGTCACCGGCTCCGGCCCGCAGTGCCGCCGTCACGTCGGCGACCGGCACCTCGATCGGCACGACGAGCGCCACATCCCGGTCGGCGGGCGGATAGGTGGAGATCGTCGGCGCGATCATCGGCGGCGCCGCCGACGCGACCTCGATCAGGGCATCGAGGTCCAGTTCCATCGCGCCGGCCCGAGGCGGAAGCCCGACGTCGCTGAGCACCCGGGGGTGCAGCTCACCCGCGTGGCCCACGACCCGGCCGTCGATCGAGAGCTCCGCGAGGCGGCCCGGGTGCCAGGGCATGACATTGCCGGCTCTGACCGTCAGGGTCACGCCCACCGCCTCGGCGACCACGTGCGCGGCGTCCACCGCGTCCGCCCAGTCCGCGTCCCGGGCCGGCGTGGACCAGCCACCTGGCTCACGGCGCCCGGTGAGGAGCGCGGCGACGTGGCGGGGCTGGCCGGGCAGGGTCGAGTCCAGAGCGGCGATCTCCGCGGCGGAGGGCCGACGATCCACCGGCGGGGTGACGACGTCCGTCGGGATCCGTTCGCGTTCACGGAACACCAGACCGCTCTCGAACAGGGCGAGATCGCGCTGCCCCCGGCCGATGTTGCGCACGGCCGCCGCGATCAGTCCGGGTAGCAGGGTCGTCCGCAGGTAGCCGGCGTCCTCGGCGATCGGGTTCACGATCCGGACCGCCGCACGCCGCGGGTCGGCCGCGGCCAGGCTGAGCGCGTCGGCGGCGTCCTCGGGTACGAACGGCAGGGTAAGCACCTCGGCGAACCCCGCACAGGCCAGCGCCCGGCCCACCGCGCGGTGCATCCGCTGCGCGGCGGTGAGCCCGCGCCCCGCGGGCAGCGACGGCAGGGTCACCGGGATGGTGTCGTACCCCTCCAGCCGCATGATCTCCTCGACGAGATCGGCGGGCCGGGTCAGGTCGGGACGCCAGGACGGCGGCGTCGCGATCAGAACACCGGGCAGGTCCTCGGTCGCCGACCCGTCAGCCACCGCGCAGCCGACATCGACGAGCCGGCGCCGCACCACCTCGGCGGGGTAGGGCCGGCCGGCGAGGCGTTCCGGTTCCGTCAGCGGCAGGGTCACCGGCGCCGGGGCGGGGCGGTGGTCCAGGTCGGTCACGCCGGGCTCGGGACGGGCGGCGGCGAGCTCGGCGAGCAGGTCGACGGCCAGCGCTGCGGCGACCGGCGCGAGTGCCGGGTCGACGCCGCGTTCGAAACGCCGCGACGCCTCCGAGGACAGCCGGTGCCGGCGGGCGGTGCGGGCCACCGTGATCGGGTCGAAGTGCGCAGCCTCGAGGACGATGTCGGTGGTCGTCGCGGACACCTCCGTGGTGGCCCCGCCCATCACCCCGGCGAGCGCGATCGGACCGGTGTCGTCGGCGATGACCAGATCCTCGGGGTCGAGAGTGCGGTCGGCCCCGTCGAGGGTGCGCAGCGTCTCTCCGGCGACGGCCCGGCGCACAATGATCGCGCCGGTCAGCTTCGCCCGGTCGAAGGCGTGCAACGGCTGGCCGAGGCCCAGCAGCACGGCGTTGGTGACGTCGACAGGCACCGAGATTGACCGCATCCCGGACAGCGACAGCCGCCGCTGCCACCCCAGCGGGGTGGTGGCCCGCGAGTCGACCCCGGTCACCACCCGGGCGACGTAGCGGTCACACGCCGCGGTGTCCTCGACGACGACCGGATAGGCCTCCCTGGCGGGCCCCGGGACGGCTGCCGGGTCCGCCGGCGCGCCCGGGTCCGTGAACGGCAGCGCGAAGGCGGTCGCCGCCTCCCGGGCGATCCCCCGCACCGACAGACCGTAGCCCCGGTCCGGGGTGACCGCGATGTCGAGCACCTCGTCGGCGAGATCGAGCAGCTCGGCGACGTCGGCGCCGATCGGCGCCCGCGGCGCGAGCACCAGGATGCCGTCGGACTCCTCGCCGAGGCCCAGTTCCCGGGCCGAGCAGATCATCCCCTCGCTGACATGGCCGTAGGTCCTCCGCGCGGTGATCTCGAACCCGCCGGGCAGCACGGCGCCGGGCAGCGCGACCGCCACCCGGTCGCCGACGGCGAAGTTGTGCGCCCCGCAGATGACGCCGCGCACGCCCTCGCCCCTGGATCCGGCGCTCTCGGATCCGGCATCCTCGGATCCGGCGCTCTCGGCGACCCGGACCTGGCACCAGCGGACGGCCTTCTTCTTCGTCTCGACGATCTCGAAGCCGACGATCTCCCCGACGACCACGCCGGAGAACTCGCCCCCGACGCTACGCAGTCCCTCGACCTCGAAACCGGCCCGGATCAACGCGTCGGCGACGGCCCGCGTGGGCGGCAGCCCCGCCACATACTCCCGCAGCCAGGACATCACGATCAGCATGGGTCAGTCCTCGATTCCGAACGGCAGGCTGAACCGGACGTCACCGTCGACGAAATCGCGGATCTCCCGGATGCCATGGCGGACCATCGCGGCCCGTTCCAGCCCCATCCCGAACGCGAAACCGCTGTACCGGGTCGGGTCGACCCCCGCGGCCCGCAGGACGTGCGGGTCGACCATGCCGCAGCCGCCGGCCTCGATCCAGCCCTCGTCCGAACAGACCCGACAGGGCTGGCGGGCCGCCTCCCCGCGGCAGGCGAAGCACTGCACGTCCAGTTCCGCAGACGGCTCGGTGAACGGGAAGAACGACGGGCGCAGCCGCGTCGACAGGCCCGCCCCGAACAACGCCTGGGCGAAGACCTCCAGGGTGCCACGCAGGTCCGCCATGGTGATGCCCCTGTCCACGGCCAGACCTTCGAGCTGGCCGAAGACCGGCGAGTGCGTCGCATCGATGGTGTCGTTGCGGTATGTCCGCCCCGGGCACACGACGTACACGGGCAGCGGGAGGTTCAGCAGGGAGCGGATCTGCACCGGGGAGGTGTGGGTACGCAGCACCCGGCCCGCCCCGGTCGGCGCGACGTAGAGCGTGTCGTGCTCGCTGCGGGCCGGGTGATCGGGCGCCATGTTCAGGGCCTCGAAGTTGAACCAGTCGTGTTCGACCTCGGGTCCCTCGGCGACCTCGTAGCCCATCGCCACGAACACGTCGGCAAGCCGGTCGGACAGGGCGGTCAGCGGGTGGCGGGCACCACGGCGGCGGCGGTCGACGGGCAGGGTCACGTCGACCCGTTCCTCGCGCAGCACCCGGGCGTCGCGTTCGGCGGTGAGTTCGGCCAGCCGGGCGTCGTAGGCGGCCTGTACGGCCGTGCGGGCGGCGTTGTGCCGGCGACCGGCGTCGGCACGCTCCGCACGGGGCAGGGCACCGAGCTCCCGGCGGGCCAGTACCAGCGGTGCGGAGGCACCCTGGATGTGGGCGGTACGGACGGCTGCCAGCGCGTCGAGATCGGCGGCGGCGCGGATCGACTCCCGCGCCGCGTCGACGGCCGCGTCGAGCTGATCGGGGTCGAGGGCGTGGACCCGGGACGGGTCGACAGTCTCTCCAGGGGCGGGCACGGTGCTCATCCTCGTCATCGGGTGAAAAGC
This sequence comes from Frankia sp. CeCAU1, assembly GCF_977971845.1. Lineage (NCBI taxonomy): Bacteria > Bacillati > Actinomycetota > Actinomycetes > Frankiales > Frankiaceae > Frankia > Frankia sp. CeCAU1. The sequence continues at coordinate 14,048 of NZ_CDWWXA010000092.1, forward strand.
ATCGGGTGAAAAGCAGGGTCATCCCGGCGGGAAGCCGGGGTCGTCCGGCCTGCGGCGGGGTTCGTCCGGGCCTGGGATGTCCGGGCCGGAGGCGGCGGCGCGCGCCTGGCCGCCCGGGGCGCCCACCGGTCGGTTCGCGGTGCTCGGCGTCAGCCGAACACCGGGCCACCGGCGGGCACGAAAAATCGGAACTCGGCGCCGCCACCCGGGGCCCGGCCGACCGAGATGGTGCCGCCGTGCGCCTCGATCAGCGCCTTGGCGATGTAGAGCCCGAGGCCGGTGCCGTTCCCGCGGCTGGCGCCCCGCCAGAACTTCGTGAACACGCGCGCGGCGTTCGATTCGGACACGCCTTCACCCTCGTCGGCCACGCTTACCTCCGTGCCGCTGTCCCTGCCACGCAGCAGTACCGTCACAGTACCCGCACCATGCCGCAGGGCGTTGTCGACGAGGTTGTGCAGTACCTGTTCAATCTTGTCCGGATCGACCCACATCTCGGGCAGTTCGCCCTCCTCGCGGATGAAGAACCGGTCGGCGCCCGCCGCACCCGAGGCCACCTTGCCGTCCACCACCGAACGCACCCGGGCGGGCAGGTCGACGATCTGCTTGCGGACCTGGATGCGTCCGGAGTCGATCCGAGAGACGTCCAGCACCTCGGTGAGCAGGCGCGTGACCCGGTCGGCGTCGGTGTTGACCGTGTTCAGCATGAGCTTCTTCTGCTCGTCGGTGAACCGGTCCCACTTGGCGAGCAGCGTCGCGGTGAATCCCTTCACACTGGTCAGCGGCGAGCGCAGCTCGTGCGCCACGGTCGCGACCAGGTCCGCCCGGTTGCGTTCCAACCGCTCGCGGCTGAGGGTGTCGCGCAGGGACAGCGACACCCGCACCAGCCGACCGGCGACCCGGTTGAACCGCACCGTGACGTGGAAGTCACGGTCGTGGACCGGACCCGCGTAGGTCAGGCGCCGCTCCGGCTGCCCGGTGACCCGCGGCAGGTTCCGGCTGGCCGTAGAGCACTCCCACCAGTCGTTGCCCCGCTCGTCCAGCAACGGGAGGACCTCGGTCAGATGCCGGCCGATCGCGGACGGTCCATCCACCCCGGTGAGCTTCGCCGCCGCCCGGTTGAACACCTCGACGACGCCGGCAGCGTCGGTCACGATCACCGAATCCGGTAGCAGGTCGAAGGCGGCGGCAGGCAGTGGGCCGTCCTGCGCGGCCGACACGGCTGAATCGGTGGCATCGGGCGCGCAGCCGGGGCCGGAGGGCGGCACCTGCCCGGATGGCGACGTGACAGTGTTCATCACCGTCGACCACCTCCTCCGGTGCCGTCAGTACCGGACCTGCCCGTTCTCTGCGCCCGCGCCGACGCGTAAAGGCACAGGGCGGACGCAACCGCAAGATTCAGGGACTCGGCCTGACCGTACACCGGTACCCGCAGAACCGCGTCCGCGGCGGCCAGAGTAGCCGAAGCCAGCCCATGTGCCTCGTTACCGAACAGCCACGCCGTCGGCCCGTCGAGCTCACCGGCCGCGACGGCGGTGTCAATGTCGCGATCCGCGGCTCCGGACGTCGCCACGATGCGGCAACCCCGGGCCCGCAGCCGGTCCAGCACCACGGCCAAGGCTGGTTCCACGATCACCGGGAGGTGAAAGTGGCTGCCGGCCGAGGAGCGCACGCACTTGCCCCCGAAGGGGTCGACACCGCTCCCGGTGAAGACGACGGCGTCCGCTCCGGCCGCGTCCGCGCTGCGGATCACCGTGCCGGCGTTACCCGGATCGCCCGCGCCGATGCACACCGCGACCAGCCGGGGGGCGGGCAGGTCGGCGAGCCGATGAGCGGGCAGGGCCGCGACCGCGACGAGGCCCTGGGGGGTCACCGTCTCCGACAGCGACGCCACGGCCTCGTCCGTCACGACCCGGACCGGCACCCGGACCGCCCGCAGCAGCTCCTCGTGCCGGGGAGTCGCGGAGACTCCGACGAACACCTCAAGCAGCTCGCCGACGGCCAATGCCGCGCCCACCGCCTGCGTCCCCTCGACCAGGAACCTGCCCTGCTCGCGCCGGGCCGCGGGCCGCTTGAGGCGACGCGCGGCGCCGACCCGCCCGGAGCGCGCTCCGGCGATCGGCGCCGGCCCCGGCGAAGGGGCGTCCGGCGAAGGGGCGTCGGTCGTGGAGGACACGCGGGAGGCGGGCACGGGCCGACGTCGCGACGGGCTCAGGCGGCGGTGGGCTCCGGCGCCGCCGCCAGCGCGGCCCGTGCCACCTCGACCAGGGCGGTGAACGCGACCGCGTCGTTGACCGCGAGGTCGGCCAGGATCTTGCGGTCGACTTCGACGCCGGACAGCTTCAGACCCTGCACGAAGCGGTTGTAGGTCAGACCGTTCGCCCGCGCCGCCGCGTTGATCCGAGTGATCCACAGCTGCCGGAAGTCGCCCTTGCGCGCGCGGCGGTCCCGGTAGGAGTAGGTCATCGAGTGGAGCATCTGCTCCTTGGCCTTGCGGTAGAGCCGCGAGCGCTGGCCCCGGTAGCCGCTGGCCTGCTCGAGGACCGTACGGCGCTTCTTCTGGGCGTTGACCGCCCGCTTCACGCGTGCCATGAGGGCACCTGTCTCCTTCGTTCGGGTGCGTCCGGCGGCCCGGGCCGGAGTCGGCAGCCAACGGCGGGCCGACCGCGACCGGCGGGCCCGCCGCAGTCGGGGCCGGAGTCGTCAGCGGGCCGCGGTCAGCGGGCGAGCAGACGCTTGACGCGTCGGTTGTCCGCCTTCGTCAACGGCACCACGCCATCCAGTCTGCGGGTGAGACGGCTGGTCTTGTGCTCCAGGTAGTGGCGGCGGTTGGCCCGCTGGCGCAGCACCTTGCCGGAGCCGGTGACCCGGAACCGCTTGCTCGCACCGCTGTGGGACTTCTGTTTGGGCATGTTGACATCCTGACGGGTTACGTGGGTAATCGAACAACCGGCGTGGCGAGATCCGGAACCGGTGGCGGCGCCACCGCGCGGACTGCCCGCCCTCGAGTCAGACGTGGCCGGCCGGTTCCGGCACCCGCTGCGGCTTCGAGCCCTTGTGCGGGGCCATGACCATGGTCATGTTCCGGCCGTCCTGCTTGGGCTGAGCCTCGACATAACCAAGGTCGGCCACGTCGGCGGACAGCCGTTGGAGCAGGCGGATGCCGAGCTCGGGCCGGGACTGCTCCCGACCGCGGAACATGATCGTAATCTTGACCTTGTCGCCGGCCCGCAGGAAACGCACGACGTGACCCTTCTTGGTCTCGTAGTCGTGCGGATCGATCTTCGGCCGCAGCTTCATTTCCTTGATGACGGTCTGGACCTGGTTCTTCCGAGCCTCCCGACGCTTCTGGTCGGACTCGTACTTGAACTTTCCGTAGTCCATCAGCTTGCAGACCGGGGGACGAGCGGTCGGCGCGACCTCGACGAGGTCGAGATCGACCTCCTGCGCCATACGCATGGCCTCACCGATCGAGACGATGCCGATCTGCTCACCCTCCGCGCCGACGAGGCGAACCTCGGGGACGCGGATCCGGTCGTTGATACGGGACTCTGTGCTGATGTGTTTCCTCCGTTGCTCGACGCGCGGGCATGACCTCACCGCAGCGGAGCACCGAGCCTGGTACACCAGGCTCCCGGCCGACGACCGCGGAAACGGCTCGGCCGACCGGCGACCCGGCCACCGCGGCCCCCAGCCGGAACTTCGGCCTGAGGACCTGCTGACGTCCCGGGGTGGCGACATCAGTGCTGACATCGGGTGGAGGGCGAACCCCCGCTTGGTCCTGCCGATCAGGCTCCGCGCCGTGCCCTGGCTGCCTGGAAACGGCAACGCCAGCGGACGGAACAAAACCAGCCGGCAGGCGGTCTGCGGCCCAGCGTAGCACCAGACCAGGCGACACGACGATCACATCATCGTCCGGGCGCTCCGAAAGGGCCGGCTGCGCTCACCTCGCGAACCGCACCGGCCATCGGCGCGTCGGGCGCAGGCCCCGCCCCAGATGGCGGCGCACCGCCGCGGCCTCCCGCGCGCTCACGAGCAGCACGGCCGGGCCCGAGGCCCGCTCCTGCGCCTGTGCCTGTGCCTGTGCCGGGTCCGGATCGGCGGCGAGCAGCCGGGACAACCGCCGGGCAAGCAACTCCCCGGACCGCGCGTCCGCATCTCCGCCCTGACGTACCGCGACGGCGAGCACCGGGCGTGGGGCGCCGGCACCCGGGAGGAGCAGTTCCGCCGGCCACACCTCGACTCGCTCGGTCACGGTCCGCAACGCCTCCCGAACCCGCCGCCGGGATAACGGACCATCCGGATCGGACGGACGGCGCAGGGCGGTCACCCTCAGCTTGTCGAGGTCCGCGGCTTCGGTCACGCGCGGCGTGTCGAGGGTTCCGGACGGCGAGTCGGAGCCCGATCCGCCGGGCACCGGCGCGGTACCGCCTGGGCCGACGTCCAGACTGGCCGAGCGCGGACCGGCCACGTCGATCACCACCGCTCCGAGCCCCAGCCGGACCGCCTCCGTGCAGGCGTCCACCGCGGCGACCGGAACCGGCCGGGCCGAGGAACGCCAGGCGGTGAGCGCGCTGACGCTGGAGAAGATCGGTAGCGCGGTCGCGCCGGACGGGGTGCGCAGGGTCGTCAGCGCCATCTCGCTGGTCTTGTCCGCACCTGTGACGGCGTCGGCGTCGGTGAGCCGAGCCTCGACTCCGACGAAGACCCGGGCCTGGCGCAGCGCGGCGGTCAGAACGGCGGGGTCGACCGGGCTGGCGGCGAGCGCTCGGGTGAGCGACTCGTCGGCGCGGCCGTCATCGCCCTGACCAGACGGAGTCAGCAGATCGCGTGCCATTCTCGCCAGCCTAGGGCCCAGGCGGCGCGGCGGGCCGGTACCGGATCGGGTCCGTGGCGTTCACCATGGCCCGGACGGGCCCGGGCCCGAGTTGAGGGCCCCGACCGGGGGCTGCGATGGCGGGCCGGGCCAGCACGGTGGCCGGTTGCGACCCGGGAAGCGGGGCGGTGGCGACCGCCCCGGCGAGACGCTGGAAGGCAAACCTGGTCCGGCGACGCAGGCGGTACCAGCTGATCGGACGGCTGTCGGCGAGCGCCGCGTCGAACGGCACCGGCACCGTCATGTAGGCCCGGTCCTCGAGATGCTCGAGACGCAGCCGTGCCCCGCGGCTCAACCGGGAGGGATACGTCTCGACGACGGCCACGATGACGGTGGCAGCGAGATCTGGCCGACCGGCCGCGGTCAACGCGCTCAACGCGTCGTCCGCACCGGCGATCTCCGTCTCGCCGGCCCGGATCGTCAACACGACGAGGTCCGCCCGCGCCAGCAGGGTGGCCGGCACCGGCTGGCTCCACCCCGGTGGGGCGTCCGCGACGACGACCGGATACCAGTGTCCGAGCAGGTCGAGTGCCCACGCCAGCTCCTCGGGAAGCAGCCCCGGCCCGGTGAGATCATGCAGTCCGGCCAGCACCTCCAGGCCACCGGAGCCATCGGAGGCGACGAACCGGCGCACGTCCTCCAATGAGGACACCGGTGGCCGCGCCGTGGCCAGCTCCCGCAACCCCACACCCGGTGACATGAGGCCGACCCGGTGCGCAAGCAGCCCGGACTGGTCCGGGGATGCGTCCACGGCCATCACCCGATGACCGTGGTGCTCCGCGATCGCCAGTCCCAGACCCGCGGCGACCGTCGTCCGGCCGCCTCCGCCACCGAATCCCCCAACCAGTACCCGCCGCCCACCGGCCCGCGCCCGCGCGACCGACGAACCGCCCGTTCCCGCGACGGCCGGGACCACCGCCCGACCACGGGACGGCGTCACCGCGGCCACCGCCGCCCGGACGGGCAGGGAAGGGGCCGAGCCGGACCGCCGCGCCGGCAGGTTCGCGGGGACCGGGATGGACCAGGCTGGCTCCAGACCAGGCGTTTCGACCGCCTGCCGGCCGACCGTGGGTCCGCCCAAGGGGTCGGCGTCGGGCCACGCCTCCGGCACCGGCCAACCCGGGTCAGCCGCCGCGGGCGGGGGAAGCCGCCCGGATACGGGCCCGGCACCGGGCGAGCCGTCGGGGGGCGGCGCGGTGGCGGCCCGGGAAACGGGGACGACCGGCGTTCCATCCGGGAGGTTCACCGGCTGCCCGGCCGCGGGGACCAGCACCGCGATGTTCTCCCAGGTCTCCCCGGGCGGCGGGACGGCCGGGAGCGGTGGGGAAAC